>NZ_JAAGPP010000159.1:0-18494 GCF_017104975.1 Burkholderia sp. Ac-20344 | reverse complement strand
CGTGGCGAGAACGCTTTACGGGCGGCGGCGTGGCGGCGGTCACGGCCGCCGCTGCCGCCGGGCTTGCCGTCTGTCCGTTGGCGCGGCGTGTCGCGCCGCGCACGCTGGTCGACGTCGGCGCGAAATTCGGGCTGCCGCCGCTGCCGCTGTCGCAGGTCGTGCTGTACTCGCGCGTGCGCGACGCGCGCGCCGCCGCTGCGTTGCGCAGGTTTGCCGACAGCCTTGCAATCTCGGCGTAAACTAGCGGGTTCCGCCGTCCGCAATCTCCAGAAGAATTCCGATGAAGTCCGACGCCCGCAAGCACCTCCGTGCCAACCTGCTGATGCTCGCCGCCGCCGCGATCTGGGGCTCGGCTTTCGTCGCGCAACGCCTGAGCCTCGACGTGATCGGGCCGTTCCTGTTCACGGGGCTGCGCTTCCTGCTCGGCGCGCTGGTGCTGGTGCCGCTGCTGATGCTGAACACCGCGTCGCGCGCGCAGCTCGCGGCGATCCGCCGTGCGCCGGCGCTGTTGCTGCCGGGCCTCGCGCTCGGCGGGCTGCTGGCGGTATCGATTTCACTGCAGCAGACCGGCCTGCAGTACACGCGCATCGCCAACGCGGGCTTCATCAGCTCGCTGTACGTCGTGATCGTGCCGCTGATGGGCGTGTTCGCCCGTCACCGGATCGGCACGGGGACCTGGTTCGGCGCGCTGCTCGCGGCGATCGGCCTGTATTTCCTCAGCATCGACGAGCACTTCTCGGTGCTGTACGGCGACTGGTTCCAGCTCGCCGGCGCCGTGATCATCGCCGCGCACGTGATGGCCGTCGGCCATTTCGCGAAACGCCACGATCCGCTCGTGCTCGCGTTCCTGCAGTTCCTCGTGTGCGGCGTGGCGTGCCTCGCGGTCGGCCTCGCCGTCGAGCCGGTCAGCGGCGCGATGCTGCGCGGCGCGCTGCCGACGCTGCTGTACGGCGGCGTGCTGTCGGTCGGCGTCGGCTACACGATGCAGGTCGTCGCGCAACGCGACGCGGCACCCGCGCACGCGGCCGTGATCTTCAGCATGGAAGGCGTGTTCGCGGCGATCGCCGGCTGGGCCGCGCTCGGCGAAACGCTGACGCTGCGCGCACTCGTCGGCTGCGCGCTGATGCTGGCCGGCCTGCTCGCGTGCCAGCTGCTGCCGAACGGCGACGCCCGGAAAAAGGACGAGGACGCGCTGCCGGCGTGACACGCACCGTCCCTATAATGGCGGTTCGCGTGACTTCCACGCCAACCGCTTCCGACAGGCCTGCTCCGTGACGTCCACTTCCGTCGATCCCGCCGCCGACCTGCTGCGCGAACGCGCAGCGCATTACGCCACCCAGGCGGCGCTGTTCCTTCGCGACCAGGCGCTCTCCACCGCGTCGCACGACCTGCGCAGCCCGCTGAACGCCATGCATAGCTGGGCATACGTGCTCGAGCGCCAGTTCGCCAACGCCGATCCGAACCTGCAGCGCGCGCTCGCGGGCATTCGCACGGGCATCGACCAGCAGGTCGCACTGATCGACGACGTGCTCGACGCGCCACGCGCGGAAACACGCACGCTCGCCCTCAAGCCGCAGCCGTTCGCGCTGCGCGCGTTGCTCGACGACACGATCGCGCTCGTGCGTTTCGCGCTCGCCGATGCACGGCAGGTCGCGCTCGATGCAACGCTGCCGGACGGCGAACCGTCGTTGACCGCCGACCGCGAACGCATCGCGCAGGCGCTCTGGACAATGCTGACGGCAGCGGTCGAAGCCAGCGCCGCCGGCGGCCGCGTGACGTTCGCGTGTGCCCGCGACGGCGTGCAGTTCACCGCGCGCGCCACCTGCACCGTCAACGCCGGCGCGCTCGCCGATCCCGCGCAGCCGCACGCGTTCGAAGCGTTCGCGCGTCGCGAGATGCTGCGCCAGCGCGACGCAAAACGGATCGCCTGGGCGCTTGCGCTCTGCCAGCGCGTCGCGCTCGCGCACGGCGGCACGTTCTCGCACGACGCGTTCGCCGATGGCGCAACCGCCACCATCGCGCTCTCCGTCCCCGGTGAGGCGCCGGTGTAAGCAATCGGCGGCCAGTACATTACGAATTCCTTTCCGGCCCTATACTGATGGGCCTGTCATAACCGGAGTGTTTCTTTGTTACAGATCTTCGCGCTCATCGGCGCGTTGTTCCTGGTGGCCCTGAACGGGTTCTTCGTCGCGGCCGAATTCGGCCTCGTCAAACTGCGCGCCACGCGCGTCAAGACACTGGCCCGCAAGCACGGCCTGCGCGGCCGCATCCTCGGCATCGTGCACGGCCGGCTCGACGCGTATCTTTCCGCGTGCCAGCTCGGCATCACGCTTGCGTCGCTCGGCCTCGGCTGGGTCGGCGAACCGGCCTTCGCGGAACTGATCGGCCCGCTGCTCGACCTGATCGGCGTGCAGTCCGAACGCGTCGTGCACCTGATCTCGCTCGCGTTCGCGTTCTCGCTGATCTCGTTCCTGCACATCGTCGTCGGCGAGCTGGCGCCGAAATCGATGGCGATCCGCCAGTCGGAGAAGGTCGGCCTGTGGGTCGCGCTGCCGCTCTATGCGTTCTACTGGGCGATGTACCCGGCGATCTGGGTGCTCAACAACAGCGCCAACGCGGTGCTGCGGCTCGCGGGGCTGTCCGCCGACCACGGCAGCGACGCGCACTACTCGACCGACGAGCTGAAGCTGATCCTGCGCAGCCGCCGCAGCACGGCCGGCAATCCGGCCCAGCCGGCACGCGGCACGTACAGCAACGACGAGTGGAACACGCTCGCGCATTCGCTCGATTTTTCGTCGATGACCGTGTCGGACCTGATGCGGCCGGCCCACGAAATGATCGGCCTGCGCCGCGACCTGCCGCTGCCCGACAACATGGAGATCGTCGCGCGGCACCGCTTCAGCCGCTATCCGCTGTTCGAGGATGCATCGCGCGAACAGGTGAGCGGGCTGATCCACCTGAAGGACCTGCTGCTCGCGCGCCACGCGGGCGCGGCGCTCGAGGACCTGTCCGACTACGTGCGCCCCGTGCAGTACGTGAAGCCCGACACGCCGGCGCTCGACCTGTTCCGCCGCTTCCGCAAGGGCGCGCCGCACTTCGCGCTGGTCGGCAACAAGGGCGAGAAGCCGATCGGCTTCCTGACGCTCGACAACCTGCTCGGCGCACTGGTCGGCCAGATTCACGACGAATTCCGCCAGGGCGACGCCGACTGGAGCCGCCTCGACGACGGCACGCTGATGGGCAAGGGCAGCCTGCCCGTCGTGTCGCTCGAACAGGCGCTCGGCATCGACATCGACGAAGGCCGTGCGGAATCGGTCGGCGGCCTCGTGATCCAGGCGCTCAGCGACCTGCCGACCGAAGGGCAGCGCGTGTCGTTCGACCGCTTCGACGTCGTCGTGAAGAAGATGAACGGGCCGCGCATCGTGCTCGTGCGCGTCTACCCGAAGATCGCGAAAGAGGCCGACGAATGACGGCCGCGCTGCGCGGCACGCGATGAACGCGACGCTGCCGCGCTGCTGCGTGATCACGCCGGAACCGGCGTCCGCATCGGCGGCCGATTGCGCGGCGTTCGTCGACCGGCTGTCGGCCGTGCTCGCGCGCGGCGAGACGCTCGTGCAACTGCGCGTGAAAACGCTCGATGCCGCCGCGTTCGCTTCACTCGCCGCCGCAGCGCTCGCGCGCTGCGATGCGGCCGGCGCGCATCTGATGCTGAACGGCCCGATCGATGCGGCCGGCGTGATGCGGCTCGACGGCGCCGGCTGGCACCTCGACGGCACCGCATTGCGCGCTGCCGCGCAGCGGCCGTTGCCGGCCGGACGATGGGTGTCCGCCGCCTGCCACTCGCGCGACGACCTGCTGCTGGCCGCGCGCGCCGGCGCGGATTTCGTCACGCTGTCGCCCGTGTTGCCGACGCTCAGCCATCCCGGTGCGCCGACACTCGGCTGGACGCAGTTCGAAACGCTGGCTGCTGAAGCCCCCATGCCCGTCTTCGCGCTCGGCGGCATGACGCGCGCCCACCTCGACGAGGCACGCCGCCACGGCGCGTACGGCGTCGCAGGCATTCGCGGGTTCTGGTAGTTCGGGGATGTCCTGCGGCGCAGCCGGATACAGACGGACGCAGCCAGGCGCAAATGCGACCGGCCTCTCAAACACTTACCCGCTCACATCGTCATGCGTTCAGGTTCGGACGCAATCCACGCCAGGCACCGTCGTCGATGAGACGCGCATCGTGCGTGAGCGCATACCGGTTGACGTCGCCCGTCAGCCACGCGACGAGCGAATACGGCGGCAACGCCCCTTCATCGACCCGGTCGCGCGCACGCGCCGGCGTCTCGAACACGATCCGCCCTTTCGGTGCGTCGAACGGCAGCGCCTCGGGCGACAGGTTCAACGCGATCGTCAGCGTCTCGTCGTCGGCGAGCCGCCATGACGCAAGCAGCGCGTCGGCATCGCCGTCGCCGTCCGACTTCAGCGCACGCGCATCCTGCGGCCGGCAATCGGACAATCGCGGCGAGATCAGCTTCGCGCGCACCGCAAGCGCAGACTGCACGAAATGCGCACGATCGATGTCGCGTGCGGTTTCGTCGAAGATCAACGGGATCTGCGGCGTGAGCAGCGACAGCGCAAGCGCGGCCAGACCGGCCTCCTGCCCGTGGTCGCCCTGCCCGCTGTCGCGCCACGCGCCATCGGACAGCACCAGCGACGTCAACGACAGCCCGCTGTCGGCCGCCATGCCTTCTCCCGACCCGGCCGGCTGGAACGCAGCCCCGGCCGCGGTCAGCGCGCGGGCGAGCGTGTGGATCGACTGGTGCGCGGAAATGCCTTCGTGGGGCGACGTGTCGCGCCCCGTCAGCCGGTGCAGCGCGCGTTCGCCACACCCGTTCCACTGTGCATCGAAATGGGTATCGGCAAGATGCGCCGGATGCCGCTCGCTGCCGAGTACGAGATGGATGAACCGGTCGGCCGGCACGGCCGCGCGCACACGATCCGCGATCTCGCGCAGCCACGACACGCCGATCCGGTCGGCTTCACGCAGGCGCAGCCCGTCGCACCGGTACTCGTCGATCCAGTACAGCGCGTTGTCGCAGAAGAAATCGCAGACTTCCGGATGATCGAGCGCGAGCGGCGGCGCCTGCAGCGGATCGTCGCGCGTATGGTAGAACGGCGCCGCGTAGTGGCGCAGCGCGTCGGTGCCGCTGCCGAAGCGCGCGTAATCGAGCTCCAGCAGCACCGCGAGGCCGTAACCGTGCGCCTCGTCGATCAGCGCCTTCAGCGCGTCGGGGCCGCCTTCGGCCGCGAGCGGCGCGAACGGCAGGCTGTCGTGCGGCGACGCCAGCAGCTCCAGCGCGGTCACGCCGAGGCGCGCGAGTTGCGGCAGGCGCCGGCGCACGCCGTCGAAGCCGCCCACCGCGTGCGGGCGAATCGCATAGAGCGCGATGTCTTCCCATGCGCGCCCGCGCCAGAACGTGTTGCGCCACGTGAACGCGCGCGGATCGACGACCTCGCTCGGGCCGTTGAGCCCTTCGGGTTGCGAGCGCGACGCGGGATCGGGAATCGATACCGCATCGTCGAGGCGATAGCGGTAAAGCGCACCCGCGCCACAATCGGCAAAGACTTCGAACCAGTTGGTGCCGGCAGCCGTCATCGGGACGGGCGACGGGCCGAAGCCGGTATCGAGTTCGAGCTGGACCTGCGTGCTGCCCGGCGCCCACACGCGAAAATGCGTGCGCGGCGTCGCGCAGAGCGCGCCACAGGGCTGTGCGCCGAACGGCAAGCAGTGAATGTGGTGCTGCGCATACGGATCGTGCGGACAATCGGACATCATGCGCTCCTCGTGCGTACCGAGCGGCATGGCCGCGCCAGCGGGGCGCAGCGCATCGGGGCCCGGCATGCGACGGCCAGGCGGGGGGAGAGAAACGAGTATGCGCCGGATTCGCCACCGCGATGCATCGTTCCCGGACATTTTTAAATACGAATCGACCCCGGGAAAACCCGCAGTCCGGCAGGTGCCGGCGAATCGGGTAGCCGCCATACCGGAATGGCTGCTCGCCTTGTTGCACCGGCCGCGCACGCTTACGCTCTGCGCGATGCTCGCGGACACGTCGTCCGCGCCCGCCCCGAGGAACCCGCCATGTCGCTTCCCGCCAGTGCCGCCAAATTCGATCCGGCACGCGCACACGAATACGCCGAGCAATCCCGCATCGCGCTCGCCGGCTACGATGCCTGCCACGAACTCACCGCGTGCATGCTCGCGTCGGCAATCGCCGCACCCGACGCGCGGATTCTCGTCGCGGGCGCGGGCGGCACGGGGCAGGAAATCTGCGTGGCGGCCGCGCTCGAGCCGGGCTGGCGCTTCACGGCCGTCGACCCGTCCGCGCCGATGCTCGCGCTCGCACGCTCGAACGTCGAGGCCGCGGGATTCGGCGCGCGCACGACGTTCGTCGAGGACGGGGTCGATGCGTTGCCCGATACGCCCGCGTTCGACGGCGCGACGCTGATCGGCGTGCTGCATCACGTTCCGGGCGACGAAGCGAAGGCGGCGCTGCTGCATGCGATCGCGCGACGCCTGAAACCCGGCGCGCCGCTCGTGCTCGCCGGCAACCATCGCCGCTACGCGGACCACCCTCGCCTGCTCGATGCATGGCAGCAGCGCTGGCGCATGAAAGGCGCGACGCCCGACGCCGTGCGCGCACAACTCGCGAAGATCCTGCAGGGCGCGGATCCGCCCGCGTCCGAGGAAGCCGTGTTCGGCCTGCTGCGCGGGGCGGGCTTCGATGCACCGCTGCGCTTTTTCGCGAGCCTGTTCTGGGGCGCGTGGATCGCGGTGCGGCGCGCATGACGGACCGGGGCGGCCCGTACGACCTGCTCAAGTGGCCCCGGCCTGCGTCAGCTCAGCAGGCCCGCCGCGACGTTGATCGACAGCCCGAGCACGGCCATGTTGAAGTAGAACGACAGGATCGACTGTGCGAGCACCGAGCGCCGCGCGGAGCGGTTCGCCAGCGACACGTCGGCTGTCTGCGAAGCAACCGCGATCGTGAACGCGAAATACAGGAAATCCCAGTAATCGGGTTCGGGGTTCTGGTCCGGGAAGCGCAGCGCGCGATCCTTGCTCGGCGAGCCGTAATAGAGCCGCGCATAGTGCAGCGTGAAGATCGTCGGGATCAGGAACCACGCGCCGAACAGCGTCGCGCCCGTGATCGCGTAGTGGCTGAGCCCCGCGCTGAAGCCGACGCTCTTGGCGGTCGCGAGCTCGATCGCGATCGCGGCGACGCTCGCGACGGTCGCGAGGCACACGACGGTCAGCACGGTCGTCGCGTTTTCATCCTCGCGGATCGCGACTTCGCGCACCTTGTGATGATGCGCGGTCACCATGCGCACCCACATCAGCACGAGATACAGCCAGATCATGAAATCCCAGCCGATCAGCGCACGCACGGTCGGACGCAGCGAAAACGGCAGCAGCAGCGCGCACAGCACACCGGCGACGAACGCTGCGACCATGCGCGGCCGGTTGCGTAATACCTGCGGATAAAGCGTCATCGTGTGATTCCGAAAGCGGATGGAAAGGGTTCGGCCGGTGCGCGAAACAGCCCGTCGCACCGCACCGTCGGGTACCGCCCCAATTATCGCCATTCCATCGTGACGTGGCGATGGGCGCGAGCGCCTAAGATAAGGGGATGACTGCCACCGCCCCCCTCTGCCACCATCCGGCGAACGCGGCCGGCCGCGACTTCGTCGTCGGCGACCTGCATGGCTGCGTGGATGTGCTGCGCGCGCTGCTGCAGGACATCCGCTTCGATCCGGCTCGCGACCGCCTGTTTTCGGTCGGCGACCTCGTCGACCGCGGCCCGGCCTCCGAAACCACGCTCGACCTGCTCGACCGCCCGTGGTGCCACGTCGTGCGCGGCAATCACGAGGAAGTGATGAGCCTCGTGGCGCGCGGCAAGCTGTCGCCCGACGCGTGGCGCGGAATCGGCGGCGACTGGGGCGCCGACCTGCCGCCGGAACGGCTGCACGCGCACGCAGCGCGCGTCGACGTGCTGCCGCTGGTGCGCGTGATCGGCGACGGCCCCGGGCGCTTCAACGTGCTGCATGCGGAATTCTTCGGCTCGGACGCCGATCTCGACACGGGCAGCTATTCGCACGACGTGCGCGAGCGGCTGATCTGGGGCCGCGATCTCGTCCAGGGGCTCGCCGATCCGGCGCGGCAGGCCGGGCTGTCGCTGACCTGCACCGGACACACGCCGGTACGCACGCCGCAGCGGATCGGCGCGCAGTGGTTCATCGACACGGGCGCGTTCGCGCCGGCCGGACGGCTCACGCTCGCCGAGCCCCGCACCGGGCGCACCTGGTCGATGACGCAGGCCGAAGCGCGCGAACGCCACGCGGGCGACTGGCCGCTGCCTTGATGCCTTGATGCCTTGATGCCTTGATGCCTTGATGCCTTGATGCCTTGATGCCTTGATGCCCGCGAGCGGGCCCTAGCCGACCTGGTTCAGTTCGAACACCGCATCGACGGCCGAACCGTTCCAGTTGTATTCGAGGTACGCCGCGTGATGGCAGTCGCGCAGCAGCGCGGTGCGGAAAGCCGCCAGGCACTCGCCGCGCGGGTCGCGCACCGACGGGTAGACGATGCCCGCGCCGCCTGCATTGCGCACCGCGCGGCCGAGCGCCTGCCCGGCGCTGTAATCGAGCGGGTGCAGCAGCGCCGGATCGCGTTTCGGCCATAGGCAAATATCGGCCACGTCGCCTTGCGCGATCACCGTATAGAGCCGCATCTGCTGGCGCATCGGCGGCTCCTTCGTCGCCGCCAGGAACAGCGCGCTGTGATAGCGCGTTTCGGCGATCGCCGTATCCCGAGAACGCGCGCAGTAGAACACGCCATAGCTGCCGTCGGAAAAGCGGCTGCCTTGCGGATTCAGGTGCGTGAACGCAGCCATGATCGGCCCCCAGCCCAGCCCGTAGCGGCGCTCGGCGGGCGGCACGAGGTCGAGCGTGCCGACTTCGTTGCGGATGCGGTCGTTGGTCAGCGATTCGAGCGCGTACAGCGCGTCGAAATCGTCCGCCGATGCAACGCGGTCGAACAGGTTGATCGCCGGAAAACGGGTGGGAATCACGCGATAGGCAGGCGCCCAGTCGACCGCGGTCGTGGGCCATTGTTGTGCTTGGATCGGCATCGTCACGCCCAGCCACCTCGCATCGCGTCGAGATATTGCCGGACGGCGACCAGATCGCCGACGTTGCCGGCGAGCATCCGGTCGAGTGCGCGCTTGCCGCCGAACGGCGCCGCGTCGTTGGGCCGCTTGACCCACGCATCGGCGGCGGCCGGCTGCGGCAACAGGATCTGCAGCGCCTTGTAGATGCCGAGCAGCAGCGATAGCCGCTCGAGCGTATCGCGCGGCAGCCGCGCCGATTCCGGCGTGGCCTTCCACTTGAAGAACGTCGAACGGCCGGGCGACCCGAGCAGCACGATCTGCTCGTCGATCGTCAGCTCCCAGTCGCGCGCGATGTTGAAAAACGCGCGCAGGCCGGCCGCCGACATCTGCGCGACCGAGGCCTGCGGCGGGGCGGAATGCGAATCGTAGGCGGGCTGTGACATGATCGTTAGTCTCGAAACGAATTTACTAACAAGATTAGTCCATTTTCGTATTTTTGCAAGGGTCGACACCCGTGAACCCGCCCGCGCCTCCTTCAAAACGATATTTTTTGTCCATTCTGGACTCTTATTTTATTTTCTGCGTTAATGGCCGTGCGGACACCGCGCGCGGATGCGGTTCGTGTCCGTCAAACCGTGTCGCACAGAACCCGGAAGCACCCCGCTCAAGGAACGCACCATGAAGAGACTGATTGCCGCTGTTTCGATCGCCCTGCTCGCGGTATCCGCAGGCCCGGCCGTCGCGAAGGACTGGACCACGATCCGCTTCGGCACCGATGCCAGCTACGCGCCGTTCGAGTCGAAGGCACCCGACGGCAAGCTCGTCGGCTTCGACATCGACCTCGGCAACGAGATCTGCGCGCGCCTGAAGGCGAAGTGCGTGTGGCTCGAGAACGATTTCGACGGGATGATTCCGGCGCTGAAGGCGAAGAAGTTCGACGCGGTGCTGTCGTCGATGTCGATCACGCCGCAGCGTGCGCAGCAGATCGGCTTCACGACGAAGATCTACAACCAGCCGACGCGGCTCGTCGTAAAGAAGGGCTCGCCGCTGCTGCCGACGGCCGAATCGCTGAAGGGCAAATCGATCGGCGTCGAGCAGGGCACGACGCAGGAAACGTACGCGAAGGCGTACTGGGGCAAGCAAGGCGCGAACGTCGTGTCGTACCAGAACCAGGACGGCGTATACGCGGACCTGACCGCGGGCCGCCTCGACGCGGCGCTGCAGGATGAAGTGCAGGCCGCGATCGGGTTCCTGAAATCGTCGCGCGGCGCGAACTACACGTTCGTCGGCCCCGAGCTCGTCGACGAGAAGGTGCTCGGCATCGGCGCCGGCATCGGGCTGCGCAAGGAGGACACCGACCTGAAGGCGAAGATCGATGGCGCAATCCTCGACATGGTCAAGGACGGCACCTACAAGCGGCTCGCATCGAAGTACTTCGACTTCGACATCTACGGCGGCTGAAACGGCGTCGCGCGCGTACGGGCGCCACTCCCGTCGCGCGCGTCCGACCGCCCCTCCCCTCACCACCGGACGGCAACGGCATGACGCCGTTTGCCGTCGCATCGAATGCATCATCCGTCGTACGTGCAGCACGACGCTTCGCATTTCATTCGGATTGCGTATCGATCGTTCGCGTGGACGATGCCCGACGCGAACGAATATCGTGCGGCTTCAGTCAGTATGCGAAGACCGGGCGTCGAGGCACCGGCGCCCGTGCGCACATGCCCTTGCGAATCGGGTTCGCATGCAGGAAAGTGCCGACCCGGCGCGGATGACCGGCAATCAGCCGGATCCGCCTCGCGCCGGGCGCGGAGAGATGGCCTGTCGAGGCATGCCGGCCGGCTGCGAGAACGACGTTCGACCGGCGATGCTTCGAATCACTGCGATCGCGGCCTGCTTGCCGCAGTGTATAGCGATCGATCATTTTTCTTCCCCGTATCAGTCTGATGCTTGTTCCGGCAACCGGACGAGGCCGGTGCTCCGACGATCAGGCGACGACGCTCCGTGCTCGCCGGAACGCGGCTGCTGTGCCGCGCTCCGCCGCCGCATCCCCGCGGACTGTATCCTGGCCGGTATTGACAGGGTTCGCTGCCGAACCGGACGGACCTTGCATCGTCGACTTTCGCACGTTCACTTTCGCAAGGAGCGGGCCAGCTTCCCGCGAGCCCGTCCGGACAAGGGGTTGACCGGACGGCGTGGCGGCCGGAACGGGTGCGGAATGCGGGAAGTTACGAAACTGAAACACACGGCGTGCGGCACGCACGGACCGCGTGGCGGCCCTGCCTTGCCGGATAAGGCTGAACAATGAAGCTCGGCATTTTTACCGATGGACGGCCGGCCGTTCACCCCGGTTCGCCGCGCAAATTTGCGTGGCTGCCGAAGCGAAATGTTTCATGCGCTTTACATGCCGCCGGCGGCCCGAAGATCGCCGGACTTCCGCGGCAGGAATCGGCAGGAATCGGCCGGCACCGGGCCAGCCGGCCGCACGGCTATACTCCGAAACCGGCGCGCATGATGTTCGCATCGGCGCCTTTTCCCGGCGAACGACGCGCCCCACGACACCGCTCCACACCCTCGAACAACCGCGCCCGATGATCCGCACCTTCTATGCCGCCGAACGCGCCAGACTGCTTCGTTTCGGGGTGTCGGGCCTCGGTTCGACCGCGCTGCATGCGCTGATCGCGGCCGCGATGTTCGCGCTGTTCGACGCGACGCCCGTGATCGCGAACGCGGTCGCGTTCATCTGCTCGACCGCGTTCTCGTATCTCGCCAATACGCTGTGGAGTTTTTCGTCGCCCGTGACATGGAGCAACTTCGTGCGCTTTCTCGCCGTCGCAATGGCCGGCCTCGTCGTGACGATGCTGCTTGCGCACGGCACCGAGGCGCTCGGGCTCGCCCGCGCATGGAGCGTCGTCGCAGTCGTTCTGTGCGTGCCGCCCGTCACGTTCGTGCTGCACCGGCTCTGGACCTATCGCTGAACCGGCTCGCGCGTCACGCGTGCGCCGCTCAGCCGACCCGCTGATGCCCCGCGTCGCCGGACGGCGCGCCGTCGTGCCCGCCGTTGTCGCCGTTGCTGTCGTGATCGTTCAGCCCGTGTTCGATCATCATCCGGTAGAGCGTCACGCGCGAAATGCCGAGTTCGGCCGCAGCCTTGTTGATGCGGTGATCGTTGCGCAGCAGCGCATTCTCGATCGCGGTGCGCTCCGCGAGCGCCCGCGCCTGTTCGAGCGTCACGGGCTCGGTTTCGCCCGGCGTCTCGAGCCCGAGATCGTGCGGCGTCAGCAGCCGGCTCTCGGCCATCACGATCCCGCGCCGCACGCGGTTGATCAGCTCGCGCACGTTGCCGGGCCACTCGTAGCGCCGCATCGCGTCGAGCGCGGCCGACGTGAAGCCGCTGATCTTGCGGCCGCTGTCGGCCTTGTATTTCTGCAGCACGTAGTGCGCGAGGATGTCGATGTCCTTGCCGCGCGCGCGCAGCGGCGGCTCGTGGATGCGCAGCACGCACAGGCGGTGATAAAGGTCTGCACGGAAGCGCCCGGCCTCGACCGCACCGTCGAGATCCACGTGGGTGGCCGAGATGATCCGCACGTCGACCGGAATCGATTCCTGACCGCCGAGCCGCTCGATCTTCCCCTCCTGCAGGAAACGCAGCAGGCTCGCCTGGCTTTCGACCGGCATGTCGCCGATTTCGTCGAGAAACAGCGTGCCGCCGTTCGCCGATTCGATCCGCCCCGCACGCCGCTGATTCGCGCCGGTGAACGCGCCGCGTTCGTAGCCGAACAGTTCCGACTGCAACAGGTGATGCGGAATCGCACCGCAATTGATCGCGACGAACGGCCCCTTGCCGCGGCCGGAACGCTCGTGAATCGCGAGCGCCGTCAGCTCCTTGCCGGTGCCCGACTCGCCCGAGATGAACACGCTCGCGTCGGTCTTCGCGACCTTGCGGATCGTGCTGAACAGCTGCTGCATCGCCTCGCAGTTGCCGATCATCCCGTGCTCGCCGATCGACGCCGCGTAGGCCGCCCCGTCGACGCGATCGAGCGCGGCCATCCCGCGCGCATGGCCTAGCACGTGCGAAATCCATTCGTAGGGCAACGGAAGGGTCACATAATCGAAGCAGTAGCTGCGGATCAGTTCGCGCACGGCAGGGCCGATCGTGATGCCGGCCTGCGCGATGGAAATCCAGCCGATCGACGGCTGGCTCAGGCACGCCTTCAGCGCGGGATAGTCGCGCGACGTGAACCCGGTGAAATCGATCAGCCCGGCGGCGACGGTCACGCCGGACGTCATGTTCTGCGCGGCGCCGGCCGTCTTCGCGACGGAGATTTCCCAGCCGAGCCCGCGCAGTTGCGCAAGCAACGGCTCGTCCGGCGAACGCATGATCACGAACAGCTTGCGTCCGTCCTCGGGCGCGGTGACGGACACATGCGTCGTCTCGGACACCGCTTGCCCGTTTGCGTCAGGTGACCTAGCAACCATCGTTGTTCCCCGCTTGGCGTTGGTATCGCGCCGGCTCGCCGTCGCGTGCGACGGACCTCGATCGAACCGACATATTGGCCGCATTTCCGTCCGAATAAAATCCCCCTGTGCATGAATCATGCGTGAGGTGGACAGTGTCATGAACGGTATATCGATGCGGCCGACGCGCGGCTAGATGGGTGTTATCCCGGTGGCGCACGCGGCGCGAACCCTGAACGGGCAGTTGTGCGGCGCGCAAAGCCGCGCCGGTGCTGGCGCGCGGCGTTCGCGGGCAATACGGTGCACCCGGAATCGGCTCGCCGGTGCAGGCATGCGCGGCCGGTCGGCCGGCCAGCCGGACGCCCGCGCAGCCGGTTCGAATTGATTTCGGTCAATCGTCAGAGGAAGCCGGCTGATGCAGGAACGCAACATGCGCGGCCCAATGCCGCGCATGCTGGTGCAGCGGCGGTCTCAGCGGCCCGATGCGAGCGGCGCCGGCGCGTTCGCGCGGCCACGGCCGGCCGGCGTGCCGCCGTGTTCGCCGTAGGCGGCGGCGAGCGCGTCGACCCGCGCGAGATGGTGGTGATTGTCGTGATCCCACGGATGGAAGCCGGGCCGGAAGAAGCTCAGCCATTCGCCGGCGATGCGCGGGAACAGCCCGCGGCGCGGCCCGTACAGGAACGCGATCATCCGCAGCATGCCGCGCACGTGATGGCCGGCGCCGCGATCGCGCCACAGCAGCGTCGCGTGCATCAGGAACACGGTCGGCCAGAACGTCAGCGTCGTCAGCAGATACACGCCGATGCGGATCAGGTAACGGCGCAGCCCCGGTTCCATCACGGTATTCCATACGTCGAACGACACGGCCTTGTGCTCGGTTTCCTCGAGCGCGTGCCAGATCCACATCTGGCGGTAGCCGTCGACCGAGCCTTCGAGGCGCGTCGGGTCGCGCAGCAGCCAGTCGGCGAGCATCGCCGTGTAATGCTCCGCCGCGACCGTATGCGCGAGCTGCACCGAATGCGGCAGCTTGCGCTTCATGTAGCCGAGCACCGTCCACACCCGCTTGTCGAGCTTGCGCGCGGGCAGGTGGTTCGCCTGCATCAGCTCGTTGTATTCGATGTGCTCGCGCGTGTGCATCGCCTCCTGGCCGATGAAGCCGAGCACCTGCTGCTTCAGCACGGGATCGTCGATCCGGTCGCGGTAGTTGCGCACCGAATCCATGAAGAAGCGTTCGCCGGCCGGGAACAGCAGCGACAGCGCGTTGAAGAAATGGGTCACGTGCGACCCGAGGCCATGCCAGTCCTTCGCACGTTCGACCGGCAGGTCGAAGCGCAGGTCGCGGCGCACCGGCATGATCCCGGCTGCGGTGGCGGAAGCGGCTGACTTCATGTTCATCGTTCTCCTGGTTCCGGAGCGGCCCGGCGCGTCGTCCGACGCGGCCGGCGCGCGCCCGGGCGGCGCGTCGCGCACCGCCCAAATCTTGACATTCACAAATGTAAAGATAGGCCGCCCGCAGCGGCGCGCGCAAGCCGTGCGGTAGATGCGCGCTTCCAAACAGGGCACGGTCGAAAAGGTGGAAAAAACGGCGCTCGAACAGCATCGGGACGCGTCGGGATTCGAACGCGCGTGACCGCACGCGAACCGCTTTCAGCGGCCGACGCCGCATCGCATTGGCGGCCTGAAAGTCTCGTGTGGCGGGCGTTTCGCGGAATCCGGCGAAGCCGCGCGGCGCGCGGCCGAGCGCCCCGGCAGCACCGATTCATACACGCGTCGCACTGGCACGGTGCAACCGCTGTCGCGGCACGCGCGGAAAATTCAAACGCGCGTTCCATTTGCCTTTCGCGCGATCGCAGCCGCAGCGGCCCGCCACCGTCCGCGACACGCGTGCGACGGGCCGAAAACCACGAGCGGCGGCCCGCTGCGCGCTCGCCTACAATAGCGGTTTTACCCATCCTTTTTCAGGAGAAGTCATGTCTGTCATCACGACCGAATCGGGCCTCAAATACGAAGACCTGACCGAAGGCACCGGCGACGTAGCGCAAGCCGGCCAGACCGTCAGCGTCCACTACACGGGCTGGCTGACCGACGGTCAGAAATTCGATTCGAGCAAGGATCGCAACGACCCGTTCGCGTTCGTGCTCGGCGGCGGCATGGTCATCAAGGGCTGGGACGAAGGCGTGCAGGGCATGAAGGTCGGCGGCGTGCGTCGCCTGACGATCCCGCCGCAACTCGGCTACGGCCCGCGCGGCGCAGGCGGCGTGATTCCGCCGAACGCAACGCTCGTGTTCGAAGTCGAACTGCTCGCCATCTGACGCGGCACACGCCCCGCTGACTGACGCCCTGCCCCATGGCGCACCTGCCGTCCCCCACCATCGCGCTGCAACGCTACGACACGCTCGAGGCGTCGGACGTGCACGACTTTCACCAGATCGTGCTCGGCATCGACGGCGCGATGGTGATGGCGGTGGACGGCGTCAGCCAGCAGCTCGACCGGCACGGCGCGTGGCTGGTTCCGGCCGGCGCGCGCCACGATTACGCGGGCCTGGGCGAGAACCGCCAGCTCGTGCTCAATCTTCCGCTCGCGTCGCTCGCGGTGCCGCAGCGGCTGTTCGACAGCGCGCGCGCCGTGGCGATCGATCCGGCACTGACGTCGCTGGTCGCGCAGATCGCGGCGGCAGCCGCGCAACTCGAAGCACCGGCCGGCGACGCGCAGCACGCGGCCGCGCACCGTTTCCAGTGGCAGGCCGCCGCACGGCTGTGCGGCGCGCTGATCGACGAACGCGACATCGCCGCGCCCGCCTCGGGCCTCGATTTCGCGCGCATCGACCGCTGGCTGCGCGCCCGGCTTGCCGAGCCGCTGCGCATCGCCGATCTCGCCGCGCACTGCGGCTACGGGATGCGCCGCTTTCATCAACTGTTCGTCGATGCGTTCGGCGAAACGCCGCATCGCTACCTGCAGCGGCTCAGGCTCGACGCGGCCGTGATCCTGCTCGCGGACGGCCGGTATCCGCTCGTCGATATCGCCGGGATGGTCGGCTTCGCGGATCAAAGCACGTTCACGCATGCGTTCACGAAGCGCTTCGGCGTTGCGCCGGGACGCTGGCGCGGTGAGCGGCATTGAACGCAGCGGCAGTCCCGCGCTGAGCACGCATCGACGCATGTAGCGGCATGGTTCTGTAAACCGCGTTCACGCCGACCCGGTCGCAGCATTCGTCGTTCCTGCTTCGTTCCTGCTTCGTTCCTGCTTCGTTCCTGCTTCGTTCCTGCTTCGGCCCCGCTCGGTGCCACGCTGCTTCGCCGACGCTTCACGTCCCGCTGAAACATCGCCTGCCGGGCGCGTCCTACGATTGACGCATGGATACGATCGCCCCCGCCTCCGCCTTCCCGTCCGCGCTCGCCCGCGTCGTCGCGACCGTCAGCACCGGGGTCGTCGTCACGCAGCTCGACGTGACGATCGGCAATATCGCGCTCGCGCATCTCGCCGGCGACCTGCACTTGCCGGTCGCCGGCCTGCAGTGGGTCGTCGACGCGTACACGCTCGCGTTCGCAGTACTGATGCTGTCGGGCGGCGCGCTCGGCGACCGCTTCGGCGCGCGCCGCCTGTACATTGCCAGCCTCGTACTGTTCGCGCTTGCGTCGCTCGCGTGCGGTGCCGCGAGCGCGCCCGCGATGCTGATCGCGGCGCTTCGCCCGCGCGTCAGGCCGTGGCGGCAGCCGATTGAACGGGTGCGGTCATGCGTCGCCGGGGTCGCGCTCGCAGTCGTCGTGAATACGACGCTGCAAGTCGAGCAACCGCCGATAGCCGGCGGAATCCAGCGGGTGGCTCATGGCGATGCGGCTCCGGTCGACGACGATCGCGACGGTCTATCCGACGGTGCAGCCCTCGCGCATGACGCTCACCGTCGCGTCGCACCGGCTTCGTCGCCGATCTTCCTCACGACCGTCTCTGCCGCCTTCAAAGGCCGGCCGTCGTCGTGCCGCAGCGCGAGCTTGCGGATCGCGCGCCCGGTGCTGCGGTCGACCAGCACCGAATGCGGCTCGCCACGTGCGAACAGGTTCGCCTCGCCCCACTGCCGCAGCATCACGATCACCGGAAACAGCCCTTCGCCCTTCCTGGTCAACGCATATTCCTGATACGCGCTGCCGTCCGACGCCGGCACGACGTCGAACACGCCCGCGTCCACCAGCATCTTCAGCCGGTCGGACAGGATATTGCTCGCGACGCCGAGGCTCGCGCGGAAATCGCCGAACCGGCGCACGCCGTCGAACGCATCGCGCACGATCAGCAACGCCCAGCGATCGCCGACGATATCGGTCGCCCGCGCCACCGGGCACGGCGAATCCGCAAGACTTTTCTGCCTGGCCATGTTCCTCTCCGCCATCGTGCCGGCCGCCTTCGCGGCAACGCCGGCCATCCGTGCACGGACGTCTCGCCCGCCGCACAACAGGTTGCATTTTAAAACTACTTTTCCTACACTCACACCAGTTTCATTTTGCAACTACTTTGCACGAGGGAACCCATGGAGTCTTCCTGTCATTCCGGCACCGTTGCATCGAGCACCCCCACACACGCGGCACACCCGGCCGACAGCGGCCGCCTGTCCGCGGCGCGCGTCGCGTTGCTGGCGGCCTGCTGCGCGGCCAGTGTCGCGAACGTCTACTACGCGCAGCCGCTGCTCGATTCGATCGCGCAGGATTTCGGCGTGTCGCAGGCGGCCGTCGGCGGCGTCATCACCGCAACGCAACTCGGCTGCGCGCTCGCGCTGCTGTTCGTCGTGCCGCTCGGCGACCTGCTGAACCGCAAGCGCCTGATCACCGTGCAGCTTCTGCTGCTGACGGCGGCCTGCATCGGTGTCGCCGCATCGTCGACGCGCGTCGCGG
>NZ_JAAGPP010000158.1:0-19484 GCF_017104975.1 Burkholderia sp. Ac-20344 | reverse complement strand
CGGCTCGCCGTCATCGCCCACAGCGCGCCGACGATCCACAGCGCGGCGAGCACGGCGCCCTGCAGCGCCGGCAGCGCGGCGAACACCGACAGGTCGGTGCCGGCCGCGATGCGGTTCGGCCGCAGCACCGCGAACGGCAGGCCGAGCACGGCGACGATCGTCAGGATACCGATCAGGATGCCGACCTTGTCCGCCGCGATGCGCCGCACGGACGCTGCCGCGCGTCCCGTCATTTAACGAAGCCCTTCGCTTTCAGGTAGCTTTTCGCGACGCCGGCGGCCGGTTCGCCGTTGATCTGGATGCGCGCGTTCAGCGTCTGCAGCGTCTTCAGGTCGAGGCTCGCGAACACGGGCTTCAGGTAGTCGGCGATTTGCGGATGCGCCTTCAGCACGGCTTCGCGGATCACCGGCGCGGGGGCGTAGACGGGCTGCACGTGCTTGTCGTCGTCGAGCACCGCGAGGCCGCTCGACGAGATCCCGCCGTCGGTGCCGTAGACCATCGCGGCATTCACGCCGTCGGTCTGGTTCGCGGCGGCCTTGATCGTCGCGGCCGTGTCGCCGCCGGACAGCACGACGAGCTGGCCGGGCTTCAGCTTGAACCCGTACGCCTTCTCGAACGACGGCAGCGCGGACGCGCTGTTCACGAATTCGGCCGACGCCGCGAGCTTCACCTTGCCGCCGCCCGTGACCCACTTGCCGAAATCGGAGAAGGTCTTCAGGTGCTGCGATTGCGCGACGGGCGCGAGCACGGCGACGCCCCACGTGTTGTTCGCGGGCGCCGGGGCAAGCCACACGAGATGGTTCGCCGCGTAGTCGAGTTGTTTCGCGGTGTCGTAGCCCTGGCCCGCGTTCTTCCACAGCGGATCGTCGGCCTTGTTGAAGAAGAACGCGGCGTTGCCCGTGTATTCGGGGTAGATGTCGATCTCGCCGCTCGTGAGCGCCTTGCGCACGATCGGCGTGGTGCCGAGCGCGATCTTTTCGGTGACGGGGATGCCGTGCGCCTTCAGCACCTGCGCGATCAGGTTGCCGAGCAGGTTGCCTTCGGTGTCGATCTTCGACGACACCACGACGGGCGTGTCGGCACGTGCGTCGGGCGCGACGAGGGTAGCGGCGAGCGCGAGGCCCAGGATCCGGGCGGGCAGGGCGAGCTTCATACGGGCCATTCTCCAGGACGGGGGCGTACGCCGAAAGTTACTTGACTGAGCCGGCTTTGGCAAACCGCATGCGGCGGCCTGCCCACAGCCCGTGTGGGGATAACCCGCATCCGTCGCGCGGGCTTGCTACACTGAAATCCGTTCCCGCCTTGCCGACACTTCCTGACATGAAGCCTGAGCTGCTGGTTCTGATCGCATTGCGCGGCGACGCGCATCGCGAGATCGCCGCGTCGTTCGACGTGCGCCATGCCCCGACACCCGAAGCACGCGAACGCGCGATTGACGAACACGGCGGCACGATACGCGCGGTGCTGACCAACGGCAGCACGGGGCTCACCGCCGCCGAGATCGATCGTCTTCCGCAACTCACGTTCGTCAGCGCGCTCGGCGCCGGCTACGAGCACATCGACGTTGCACATGCCAAGGCGCGCGGCATTACCGTGGTCACGGGCGCCGGCACCAACGACGATTGCGTCGCCGATCACGCGTTCGCGCTGCTGCTCGCGGCGGTGCGCAACGTCGTGCAGCTCGACGCGAAAACCCGTGCGGGCGTGTGGCGCGACGGATTGCCGATGCCGCCGAACGTGTCGGGCAAGAAGCTCGGCATCGTCGGGCTCGGCAAGATCGGCGAGAAATGTGCACGCCGCGCGGCCGGCTTCGACATCGAGATCGGTTATCACAACCGGTCGGAGAAGAACGTCCCTTACCGCTATTTCGACCGCGTCGACGCGCTCGCGCAGTGGGCCGATTTCCTGATCGTCGCGACGCCGGGCGGCGCGCTCACGCGGCATCTCATCGATCGCGCGGTGCTCGATGCGCTCGGCCCCGGCGGGTTCGTCGTCAACGTGTCGCGTGGCAGCGTTGTCGATACCGCTGCTTTGGCGGAGGCATTGCGCGATGGGCGCATCGCGGGCGCGGGGCTCGACGTGTACGAAGGCGAACCCGAGCCGCCGCGCGCGCTGACGGATCTCGACAGCGTCGTGCTGACGCCGCACATGGGCGGCTGGTCGCCCGAGGCGCTCGACCGGTCGGTGCGGCAGTTCATCGACAACGCCGAGCGGCACTTTTCAGGGCAGCCGGTGTTGACGCCGGTTTGAGGGGCAGACAGCGGGCGTGAATCAGGCCGCCTGCTTGCAGAACGCCCAATAGAACGCCGGCAGGTTGGCCGGCTTGTCCGCATCGAGGTCGATCCAGCGGAACGGGTTGTGCTCGTCGCTCAGGACGATGTCATGACGATCGACCTGGCACTGGAAGCACACGATGAGCACGCGCTTGCCCGGCACGACCTCGCACGAACGGCTCGCCACGTAGCGGATCGCCGATGCGACGATCCCGCACTCCTCCTGCACTTCGCGCATGACGGTTTCTTCGAGCGATTCGCCCGCTTCGGGCCAGCCGCCCGGCAACTCCCATTCGTCGCGCGGATTGCGCAGGAACAGGATCGAGCGGCCGTCGCGGACGATGGCTTTGGCGCTGATGGGGATCATGTGGGTTCACCGTTGGCATTCGACGTTCGCAGCCTATCGCAGGTGTTCCCTTCGTGCAGCGATCCCCCGCCGGCGCCGACCGGCGCGTAGGCGGGGGAGGCTGTGTCGTTACGCCGGAAGCCGGCGTGCGACTACGCGCCTGTGGACGACGAAGCCAGCGGCACCGTCACCGACGTACCCGCCGGGTCAAGCGTCAGCCCGGTGCCCGGCGTCGGCCGCAGCGTTGCCTCGTTGTCGCTGGACAGCACGACGAGCCCCAGCCGGTGGCCGGCTTCCAGCTTGTAGTCACGCGGCATGAACGTCAGCTTCAGGTCGTACGGCATCCCGGGCAGCACGGGCTCCGAGCGCCACTCGGACCACCGGTTGCGCGGGTCGGTCCACGCACGCGTGACGATCGTGGCCGTACCGTCCGGCGCGCGATCGACCAGCAGGGCCGTCACGTTGGCCACCGCCGTGAAGGTCAGCCTGACGCGTGCGGTCGCGGCGCCGGACAGGCGTGTCGCGGCCGTGAGCGGCGCGGTCTCGAAACGGCTGCGGTTCTCGCCGGTCGGTGCATTCGCCAGCGTGAGCGCGGGAATACGCGCATCGTCGGTGAAGCGTGCGAGCGGGCCGCCGCTCGGCAACTGCAGCAGCGTGCCGGTGCCCGCGCCGTCGCCGCCCGCGAAATACGTGACCGGCGTGGCGTGGCGTGCGGCCCAGTCCGTTTCCTTCAGCAGCGTACCGTCGGCCTGCTCGATCACCGCGCGCGGATCGCGTTCGACGCCGTTGTCGTAACCGATCAGATAACGCGTAAACCAGCGGTTCACTTCTGCAGTCCACGCGTCGGCCATCGCCGGCACGCGGGTCGGGTCGGTGTGCTTCAGGCGATGCAGCCACAGCTGCGTCGGCACGCCCTGGCGCCGCATCGCGAGATGCCACGACGTCGACTGGTCGACGCGCACGTTGTCGTCGGTCAGCCCCTGCGCGACGAGCGCCGGCGCGACCGCGAACGCGGTCGGGATGTCGCGCGCGGCCCAGAACGGCGAATAGTTGCCGGTCGTGCGATCTTCCTGCTGCAGCGCTTCGTCGATCAGGTGCGTGCAACGCTCCGGATGCGCGTTCGTCAGCAGCGCCTTGATGTACACGTCGACGTCTTCGCCCTGATAGCCTTCCGGCGCGCGCACGAGCCCGCCCGAGCGGTAGTAGCCGTACATGTTCGACAGCCCGGCCACCGGCACGATCGCGTCGAGCCCGCGTGTGCGCAGGCTCGCGACCATCTTCGGCAGCGTGCCGTCGTACGACACGCCGTACATGCCGACGTGGCCCGTCGACCAGTTCGCGACGACCGTCTTGCCGTTCGCGTCCTTCGCGGCTGCGTCGCGGCCGAGCCAGCGGATCACCGATGCCATCGCGACCGATTCGTCGCGCGTGAGGATCGTCGGGCAGCCGTCCGAGCCGGCGGTGCCGAGCGAATCCGCGTAGACGATCGTGAAGCCGCGCGGAATGAAGTAGCCCTCGATCCACGAGCGCCCGGCGGCGGCCGCTTCGACCTGCTGCTGCAACCGCACCTGCGGCGCGGCGGCCATGATGCGCGCGGACGTCGAGGCGGCCGCGGCGGCCGATGCGTTGGCGGCGGGGTGGGGCGTGCCGTCGAGTTCGACGTCGACGTTGTGGTTGGGGCTGTCGGCGAGCCCTGCGTAGTACGGGCTCGCGAGCACGATGACGGGCGTGCGCGCGCCGTTCGCGGTTTCGCTCGGGCGCACGATGCGCACGTGGATGCGGTCGCGCGTGCCGTCGCCGTCGGAATCGACCGGCGTGTCGACCCACGCATTCTCCTCGATCGTGCCGCCCGACAGCGACGGCTGAACCTGGCCGTTCGCGATCACGGGGCGATAGCGGCCGCCGCCGGCCGGATTGGCGTACGGGACGCCGGACGGCGAAGTGTGTGATGCGAGCGACTGCTTGTCGGCCGCCGATGCGGCAGCCCCCTCCTGTTGGCCCTGCGCGAGCGCGGAGACGCCCGCTACGCTGCCGCCGTCGTCGCCGCCGCACGCGGCGAGCGTCGTGGCTGCAACGAGCGCGGGAAGCCACGCGCGACGCAATCCGGTTCGATGAATGTTCATTGTCGACCTCTTCTTGTGATTGTCCGGAACCGGCCGGCCCGCGATATGCCCCCTGCGGACCGGCCGGGTGCTGCATCGGATGAAACGGAACTGCACCTTCGAAAGCGCCGGGCGCAATGCCCGGGTGTCACGGCCGGCGTCGACGCGCGTCACGCATCGCGCAACCCGGCGGGTGTCGGGGCGACACCATCGCCCCGACCGGAAAATGTCAGCACGACGGCCGATTCATGCCGCACGGTCGACGCGAGGCCGGCGGCACGACATGAATGCAGGAGTGCGAATCAAATGCGGGCATGCCCGATCTTCCTTCAGGTTTCGGATGAAACGGAACGGCACGTTGCGATGAGGCGGGGATGTTGCGAACGGCGGTGCTGCAACGGCAGGAAAGCGCGACGCGAGTCGGCAGGGCTGGCCGGATTGCTTTCCGGAAGCTTGCGCAAACTTATCTCAGTGAAATCTCGGTGTCAAACTTTTTTAGTTTCAGTCAAACAAAGTTTTTGAGTGCGCCCCGCGATCGATATGCGATCGGTCTAAATTTCCGGGAAGTCTGTCCGTAAGCGGTAAAAAACAGATTGAAAGGAGAGAGAGGGCATGACGATTTCAGTCACGGCAGCGCGCGCGGCACGCTCGCGCTGCTGGATACCGACCGTCAGTTGTCGTCGGGCGCGGCGGTCTTCGTCGACGACTTGGGGCAGAAGACGTACGGCAGGCGTGCGGGCCTGATCGACGTCGGCTTCGGGGCCGCGTTCGAGGACATCCCGAACGGCCGCGACAGCGTCGGCTTCCACGAGATCGCATGAGCACGCGCCTCGCCTCGCCCCGCCGCGCGGGCCGCCACGCGCCTATTCGTCGCGCAGCGCTTCGGCCGGCCGCACCCGCGCGGCGCGCCAGCTCGGGTAGAGCGTCGCGACGCACGACATCAGGAACGCGGCCGCGGCGATCTCGATCACGTCGGTCGCCGCGAGCTTCGACGGCAGCGAACTGAGGAAGTACACGGACGGCGTCAGGAAGCGGATGCCGAGCAACTGCTCGATCGCCGGCAGCACCCACGGGATGCTCACCGCGATCGCGCAGCCGAGCGCGACGCCCGCCAGCGTGCCGGCGAGGCCGATCGTCATCCCCTGGATCGCGAAGATCTTCATGACCGACCCGGGCGGCGCGCCGAGCGTGCGCAGGATCGCGATGTCGCCCTGCTTCTGCGTGACGGTCATCACGAGCGACGACACGAGGTTGAACGTGGCGACCGCGACGATCAGCATCAGGATCAGCGACAGCATGCGCTTTTGCAGCCGCTCGGCTTCGAACCACGTGCGGTTCTGCCGCGTCCAGTCGCGGATATAGAGGTCGCCCGACAGCGTGCGCGACAGCGCCAGCGCGATGTCCGGCGCGCGCTGCAGATCGTCGAGGCGCAGCCGGATGCCGGTCGGCGCGCGCACGTTGAACAGTGTCTGCGCGTCGCGGATATGGATATACGCAAGTGCACTGTCGTACTGGTAGTGGCCCGACTCGAACGTGCCGACCACGTTGAACTGCCGGAACTGCGGCAGCGCGTCGCCGATGCGCGCGGTGCTGCCGGGCGCGAAGAACGTGATGCGGTCGCCGATCTTCACGTGCAGCGCGTCGGCCAGCGCCGAGCCGAGCACGATGCTCATCTCGCCCGGCACGAGCGCGTCGAGCCGCCCGGTCTTCAGCTTGCGCGCGATCTCGGACACGCGCGGCTCCAGCACGGGATCGATGCCGCGCAGCGCGACGCCCGTCACGCTGCCCGCGTTCGTCAGCAGCGCCTGCGCGTCGACATAGGGCGCGACGGCGCGCACCGCCGGGTTCTGCAGCGATTCGTGCGCGGTGAGCCGCCAGTCGGGCATCGCGCCCGACGGCGAGAAGATTTCCACGTGCGCGAGCACCGACAGCATCCGGTCGCGCACCTCGGTGCGAAAGCCGTTCATCACCGACAGCACGACGATCAGCGCGGCCACGCCGAGCGCGATGCCGGCCATCGCGGCGCCGGCGATGAACGACACGAAGCCGTCGCCGGCCGAGCGCCGGCCGCCGCGCGCGTAGCGCAGCCCGATCTGCCATTCGAACGGGAGTTTCAAGCGGTTTCCTTTCATTTCGATTCGAATCATGCCGAGCCGCGCATTCTAGCGAACGGGGTACCGCCGTGCGTAGAGGTTGCGCCATTGAAGACCGATATCCGCCCGACCGGCCGGTTATCCAGCAGCGTTGCGCACCGGCACACCGATATTTCCATCGTTTCGGGTCTGATCGATAATGGCGGCCAGCATCCGGTCGAATATTCCAAGTACTACGGCGCAACCGGGCCGCGCCGTCACAGACCCATAACAATTCGGGGAAGGTTGCCGCACCCGGCAGCATGTCCTTGACAAGGAAATAACAATGGATTTGCTGCGCTTCCTGCTGCTCCTGCCGATTCGCGTGGCGGGCTTCGTCTGGTGGCTGCTCGGCTGCGCGCTGCGGCCGCTGGTCGGCGACGTGTCGTGGACGGCGCCCGCGTGGATGGGCATCACCGCCGCGGCCGTGCGCCGCCGCCCGTGGCATGCCGGCGGCATCGTACTGCTCGCGGCCGCGCTCGGCTACGGCGGCTACTGGTTCAAGCATCGCCCGAAGCCGCCCGAGCCTGAAACCGTCGGCTTCACCGTGAAGGCACCGGCGATCACGACCTACGAGGTCGACGACACCGACAAGCCGAAGATCACCGTGCATCCGCTCGAAGTGGTGTTCGCACGATCGGCCGCGCCGATCGAACGGGTCGGCAAGCCGGCCGGCGACGGCATCGAGATGACGCCCGCGCTGAAGGGCGCGTGGGAGTGGGCCGACGACAAGACGCTGCGCTTCACGCCGGCGGCCGACTGGCCGGTTGGCGCGCACGTCGAGGTGCGTTTCGCGGTGCATCGCGTGTTCGCGCCGCAGGTGACGATGCACGACGACCGTTTCGCGTTCGACGTGCCGGCGTTCGCCGCGACAGTCGGCAACAATGAGTTCTACCAGAACCCCGACAATCCGGCGGAGAAGCAGGCGCTGCTGCAGTTGCGCTTCAACTACCCGGTCGATCCGGCCGAGTTCGAGAAGCGCATCGGCCTCGTGCTGGTGGGCCGCGATGTCAAGAATGCGACGCCGCTGCGCTACACCGTCAGCTACGACAAGATGAAGACGAGCGCATGGGTTCGCTCGCAGTCGCTCGAGATCCCGCTTAACTCGATGGCGGCACGGCTCGACGTCGACAAGGGCGTGAAGAGTGCGCGCGGCGGCAACGGTACGCCGGACGTGCTGCACGCATTGGTCGACGTGCCGGGGCTCTACAGCCTGTCGATCGACAACATCGCGCCGACGCTCGTCGACAACGAGCGCTACGAGCCCGAGCAGGTGCTTGTCGCGGCGGCATCCGACGGTGTGCGCAGCGCCGACCTGGCCGTACGCGCGAAGGCGTGGGTGTTGCCGAAGCGCAAGCCGGGCGTCGATCAGTCGGACGACGATCCGCCGTACGAATGGAACGTGGCCGACATCAGCGATGCAGTGCTGAAGCAGTCGAAGCCGCTGCCGCTCGACGTGGTACCGACCGAGAACGACTATGCAACGCTGCAAAGTTTCAAATATCACGCGACGCCGGGCGATCGCATCTTCGTGCGGTTCGCCGAAAACCTGAAATCGGCGGGCGGCTACCTGCTCGCCGAGCCGGTGACGACCGCATTCACGGTGCCCGACTACCCGAAGCTGCTGCGCTTCATGGCCGACGGTTCGCTGCTGTCGATGAGCGGCAGCAAGCGGCTGTCGGTCGTGTCGCGCAACCTGCCGGGGATGAAGGTCGAGATCGGCCGCGTGCTGCCCGACCAGATCCAGCATCTCGTGAGCTTCAACAACGGCACGTTCGCGCGGCCCGAGCTGTCGTATTCGTTCAGCGAGGACCACATCGTCGAGCGCTTCGTGCAGACGCGCGCGTTCCCGGCCGGCGACCCCGGCAAGGCGCATTACGAAGGCATCGATCTCGGCCAGTACCTGAAGGGCGGCAAGCGCGGCGTGTTCCTGCTGCACCTGACGAAATACGACCCGGCCGCCGAGAAGAAGAAAGCCGACGATGCGAAGGACAGCGATGCATCGTCCGATGGCGGCAGCCAGGATCAGTCCGACAACGCCGATTCGGGCGACAGCAGCGGCAACGGCGACGACAGCGACAATGCGCTCGGCGACACGCGCCTGATCGTCGTGACCGATCTCGGGATGCTGGTCAAGAAGGCGCTCGACGGCAGCCAGGACGTGTTCGTCCAGTCGATCCGCAACGGCCGCCCGGTGGCGGGTGCAACCGTGTCGGTGCTCGCGGTGAACGGCCAGGCGCTGTTCACGCAGACGACCGGCGCCGACGGCATCGTGCATTTCCCCGCGTTCAAGGGGCTCGACCGCGAGAAGCGGCCGCAGCTGTATGTCGTGAAGAAGGACACCGACCTGTCGTTCCTGCCGGTGGCCGGCCGCGACCGCCAGCTCGACTTCTCGCGTTTCGACGTGGACGGCGAGCGCAATGCGACGGGCCAGGGGCAACTGTCCGCGTACCTGTTCTCGGATCGCGGCCTGTACCGGCCCGGCGATCCGTTCCACATCGGCCTGATCGTGCGCGCGGCGAGCTGGGCACGCAGCCCGGCCGGCGTGCCGCTGCAGGCGGAGATCGTCGACCCGCGCGGGATCACCGTCGAGCGCAAGCCGGTGACCGTCGATGCGACCGGCTTCACGGAGCTCGGCTACACGACGGCCGAAACGGCGCCGACCGGCACGTGGACGGTCAACCTTTACATCGTCAAGGACGGCCAGCCCGGTGCGGAGCCGATCGGCAGCACGACGGTGCAGGTGAAGGAGTTCCTGCCCGACCGGATGAAGGTCGACGCGAAGCTGTCGCAGCAGGTCGTCGAAGGGTGGGTGAAGCCGAAGGGGCTGAAGGGCGTCGTCGATGCGCAGAACCTGTTCGGCACGCCGGCGGAGAAGCGCCGCGTCGCGGCGACGCTGACGCTGCGCCCGGTGTGGCCGACGTTCCGCAGCTGGCAGGGCTA
Organism: Burkholderia sp. Ac-20344; assembly: GCF_017104975.1. Classification (NCBI taxonomy): domain Bacteria; kingdom Pseudomonadati; phylum Pseudomonadota; class Betaproteobacteria; order Burkholderiales; family Burkholderiaceae; genus Burkholderia; species Burkholderia sp. Ac-20344. Next base: position 9,688 of record NZ_JAAGPP010000158.1, on the reverse strand, counting down.
TCACTTCTTCGATGCACGCCGTGCGAAGGAGGGCTATACGACGACGCTGCAGGACGGCACGACCGACGACAAGGGCCATGCCGAGTTCGATCTCGATCTCGACAAGTACGCGGACGCGACCTACCAGCTCTACTTCCAGGCGAAGGCCTATGAAGCGGAAGGCGGGCGCAACGTCGCCGCGAACGCGCAGACGCTCGTGTCGAACAACGACTGGCTCGTCGGCTACAAGTCGGTCGACGATCTCGGCTACGTGAAGCGCGGCAGCCCGCGCACGGTGCGGCTCGTCGCGATCGATCCGAACGCGAAGGCGATCGACGTGAAGGACCTGCGCGCGCAGCTCGTCGAGGAGCGCTACGTGTCGGTGCTGACCAAGCAGGATTCCGGCGCATACAAATACGATTCGCGGCCGAAGGAAGTGCCGGTCGACGAGAAGCCGCTGGCGATTCCGGCGGGCGGGCTCGACTTCACGCTGCGCACCGACAAGCCGGGCAGCTATGCGCTCGTGATCCGCAACGCGGCCGGCGCCGCGGTGAACCGGATCGAGTATTCGGTCACGGGCGACGCGAACGTTACGCGCTCGCTCGACCGCAACGCGGAGCTGCAGGTGAGCCTCGCGAAGCACGACTTCAAGCCGGGCGAGCAGGTCGAGATCGCGATCCGCGCGCCTTATGCGGGCAGCGGCCTGATCACGATCGAGCGCGACAAGGTGTATGCGCACGCGTGGTTCCATGCGGACACGACGAGCTCGATCCAGCACATCACGGTGCCGGCCGGCTTCGAGGGCAACGGCTACATCAACGTGCAATACATCCGCGATCCGTCGTCCGATGAAATCTTCATGAGCCCGCTGAGCTACGGCGTCGTGCCGTTCTCGGTGAACCTCGATGCGCGCCGCAACGCGGTGTCGGTCGATGCACCGGCGCTCGTGAAGCCCGGCGACACGGTGAATTTCACCGTGCATTCGGCGAAGCCTTCGAAGGTCGTGGTGTTCGCGGTCGACGAGGGCATCCTGCAGGTCGCGCGCTACAAGCTCGGCGATCCGCTGAAGTTCTTCTTCCGCAAGCGGATGCTCGAAGTCGGCACGTCGCAGATCCTCGACCTGATCCTGCCGGACTTCGAGAAGCTGATGGCGATGGCCGCGCCCGGCGGCGACGCCGACGACGCGATCGGCCGGCAACTCAACCCGTTCAAGCGCAAGCGCGAAAAGCCGGTCGTCTACTGGTCGGGGATCGTCGACGTGAACGGCGACACGCGCCTGAGCTACACCGTGCCCGACTACTTCAACGGCAAGCTGCGCGTGATGGCCGTGTCGGTGTCGCCGGACCTGGTTGGCACGTTAGAAGGCGCGACGACCGTACGCGGCGATTTCGTGCTGTCGCCGAACGTGCCGACGACGCTCGCGCCGGGTGACGAGGCCGACGTCAGCGTCGGCGTCGCGAACAACCTGACGGGCGTCGGCAACCAGCCGGTGCCGGTCGCGGTCACGCTGAAGACGGGGCCGCAACTGCAGGTGATCGGGCCGGCCACGCAGAACGTCGCGCTCGCGCCGCAGCACGAGGGCGTCGCGATGTTCCGCGTGAAGGCAACCGATACGCTCGGCTCGGGCGCGCTGTCGTTCGGCGCGCGCTACGGCGCGAAGGGCGCGCAGCAGCGCGTCGACGTGTCGGTGCGGCCGGCCGCCGCGTTCCGCACGCAGCTCGACATCGCGCGGCTCGATCCGGGCAAGAAGGCGAGCGTGCCGAACCTGCGGTCGATGTACGACGCGTTTGCCTCGCGTGACGCGAGCCTCTCGACCGCGCCGCTCGTGCTGTCGGAAGGGCTGTCGTCGTATCTCGTCAACTTCGAGCACACCTGCAGCGAGCAGATGGTGAGCGCGGCCGTGCCGCGCGTGTTCGCGGCGAAGTGGCTGTCGGTGCGCGCGCTGACGAGCGCGATGCATGCGGCCGACGCGGGTGCCGACGCGACGAACGCGGCTGCGGTTTCGCAGTTCCTCAGTGTGCTGCGCAGCCGGCAGAACGCGCAGGGCGGGTTCGGCCTGTGGAGCGCGACGCCCGATGCCGATCCGTTCGTGTCCGCGTACGCGATGCACGTGCTGCTCGACGCGCGCGAGCGCGGCGTCGCGGTGCCGAAGGACATGCTCGATGCGGGCAACCAGTACCTGCAGAAGCTCGCGGCGAACGATTCGCTCGGCTCGCTCGACCTGCTGCGGCAGCGTGCATACGCGGTGTATCTGCTGACGCGGCAGGGCAACGTGACGACCAACAGCCTCGCGGCCGTGCAGAAGCGGCTGCAGGATGCGTATCCGAACGACTGGAAGAACGATCTTGCTGCCGGGTGGCTCGCCGCGTCGTACCAGCTGCTGAAGCAGGACAAGGAGGCCGCGGCGCTGATCGCGGGCCCGCAGGCGCTGCTCGAGCGCAAGCATGCGTCCGACGGCGGTTACGTGACGGGCTATTACCTCGATCCGCTGACGCGCGACGCGAGCGTGCTGTATCTGATCGCGAAGCACTTCCCGGAGCGCGTGCGCAAGCTGTCGCCGCGCGCGATGGACAACCTCGCCGCGCCGCTCGTCGACAACCGCTACAACACGTTGTCGTCGGCGATGACGATCCTCGCGCTCGATGCGTATGCGGCGTCGAGCGCGGGCCAGCTCGACCAGCTCGCGATCGACGAGGTGCGCGCGGGCGCCGCGCCGAAGGACGTATCGTCGATCCAGGCGAACCTCGTGCGCTCCGGCACGTGGGCGGCCGGTGCGTCGCGCGTCGATTTCGTGAACGGCAGCACGCTGCCCGCATGGTGGGTCGCGAGCCAGTCGGGCTACGATCGCGGCACGTCGACGAAGGCGATCAAGAACGGGCTGGAGATCGTGCGCGACTACACCGATACGGACGGCAAGCCGCTCGACAAGATCACGCTCGGCCAGGAGATCGACGTGCACGTGAAGATCCGCGCGACGGGCGCGGCGAACGTCGGCAACGTCGCGATCGTCGACCTGTTGCCGGGCGGCTTCGATCCGGTGATCGCGCCGCCGCCCGTCGCCGACACGCAGGACGGCGACAGCAACGGCGATGGCGGTGCGCCGGCGCCGGTGGCCGATGCACCGTGGCATTCGCCGATCGGCGTGAAGGGTTCCACGTGGCAGCCGCAGTTCGCGGATGTGCGCGAAGATCGAGTAGTGATCTACGGTACCGCGACGACCGACGTGCGCGAATTCGTCTACCGGATCAAGGCGAGCAACGCGGGCCGCTTCGTCGCGCCGCCGGCATACGGCGAGTCGATGTACGACCGCCGCGTGCAGGCCCAGGCGCCTGGCGGCACGATGCTGACGGTGGAGCGCGTGCGATGACGATGCGGCTGCCACGGCGTTGCCGGCCGCGCCGGGTGCGAGGAGCGCCCGCGCGTGGCTGACGCTTCGGCGCTCCGGCGCGCGCTGCACGGCGCCGGCCGCTGGCTGCATCGCTGGCAGAACTGGATCGCCGGCGTGCTGCTCGTGTTCGGTGCGCTGGCCGTGTGCCGGTTGTGGCCGCATCCGCCGCTGCGTAACTGGAAGCCGTCGTCGGTCGCGGTGGTCGACGCACAGGGCCGCCTGCTGCGGCTCACGCTCGCGAAGGACGACCGTTACCGGCTGTGGGTGCCGCTCGACCGGATGTCGCCGCAGCTCGTCGAAGCCGTGATGCTGCACGAGGACCGCTGGTTCCGGTGGCATCCCGGCTTCAACCCGTACGGGCTCGCGCGCGGCGCGTGGATCACGTACGTGCGCGGCGGCAATCCGCAGGGCGGCTCGACGCTGACGATGCAGCTCGCGCGCTCGCTGTGGCGGCTGAACACGCGCACGCCGGCCGGCAAGCTCGAGCAGGTTGCGCGCGCGGTGCAGCTCGAACTCTTCTATTCGAAACGGCAGATCCTCGAAGCGTATCTGAACGATGCGCCTTACGGCCGCAACGTCGAAGGCGCGGGCACCGCGAGCGTCGTCTATTTCGACCGGATGCCCGATGCGCTGACGCTGCCCGAGGCGCTCGCGCTCGCGGTGATTCCGCAGGACCCGGCGCGGCGTGTGCGCGGCGGGCAGGATGAAATCAACCGCGCGCTGGCCTCGTCGCGCAACCGGCTGTATGCGCGCTGGCTGACGAAGCATCCGGGCGATGCATCGCTCGAGCCGCTGTTTGCGTTGCCGCTCGCGATGCGGCCGCTGTCCGCGCTGCCGTTCGATGCGCCGCACGCGGTCGACCAGGCGCTCGCCGCACGCAGCGCGTGGCGCACGACCTCGGGCGGCGCGGCCGACGACCGCGACGCCGGCGCGCGGCTCGTGACGACGCTCGATCTCGACCTGCAACGCACGCTCGAACGGCAGATCGCGCGCTATGTCGCGCGCAACGACACGCGCGGCGTGCGCAACGCGGCGGCGATCCTCGTCGATACGCGCGACATGGGCGTGAAGGCGCTCGTCGGCTCCGCGAACTTCTTCGATCGCACGATCGACGGGCAGGTGAACGGCACGCTCGCGCGGCGCTCGCCGGGTTCGACGCTCAAGCCGTTCATCTATGCGCTCGGCTTCGACCAGGGCGTGCTGCATCCGCAGACCGTGCTGCGCGACGTGCCGACCGCATTCGGCCCGTATGCGCCGGAGAATTTCGACGGCCATTTTCTCGGGCCGATCACCGCGACCGATGCGCTGAACCGCAGCCGCAATGTGCCGGCCGTGTGGGTCGCGTCGCAGCTCGAGTCGCCCGATCTGTACCGGTTCCTGCAGGAAGCCGGCGTGCGCCGGCTCGCGAGCGCGCAGCACTACGGGCTCGCGCTCGTGCTCGGCGGCGGCGAAGTGACGATGCAGGATCTCGCGGCGCTCTACGCGATGCTCGCGAATCGCGGCGAGTTACGGCCGCTGCGGCTGCGCGCGGACGAACCGGCGCTGCCGGGCCGGCGCCTGCTCAGCGCCGAAGCGAGCTACATGACGATGGACATGCTGCGTCAGCACTTGCGCCCCGACGAAACGAGCGGCGCGCAGCCGTCGAGCGTGCCCGTCTACTGGAAGACCGGCACGTCATGGTCGTTTCGCGATGCGTGGACGGCCGGCGTGTTCGGCCCGTACGTGCTGGTCGTGTGGGTCGGCAATTTCGACAACTCGACCAATACGGCGTTCGTCGGCGTCGACGCGGCCGCGCCGCTGTTCTTCCAGGTCGTCGACGCGCTGAATGCCGAGCGCACGCTCGTCGAGCCGCCGCGCGCGGTGCCGCCGAAGCTGAAGCGCGTGCGGATCTGCCTCGCGAGCGGCGACTTGCCGAACGAGTGGTGCCCGCAGCAGGGCTGGACCTGGTTCATTCCGGGCACGTCGCCGATTCGCGTGAGCACCGTGCACCGGCCGGTCGTGATCGACGATGCGACGGGGAAGGCCGCGTGTCCGCCGTACGACGGCAAGCGCACGCATACGGAGACCTTCGAGTTCTGGCCATCGGATCTGCAGCAGGTCTTCGCGCAGGCCGGCATTCCGCGCCGGCGGCCGCCGCAGAACGCGGACTGCCGCGACGCGGGGCAGGTCGAGGGCGATCCGCCGCGCATCACGTCGCCGCTGCGCGGCAGTACGTATGCGATGCGCGTGAAGCGCACCGAGGAGACGCGCATCGCGTTCAACGCGACGGCCGATGCGAGCGCGCATGCGCTGTACTGGTTCGTCAACGATGCGTTTGTCGGCCGCAGTGCGCCGGGCGATGCACTGTTCTGGCAGCCGCGAACGGCCGGCAGCTATACGGTCAGGGTGGTCGACGATCACGGGCGCAGCGATCAGCGTCCGCTGGCGGTGGGGCTGGAGCAGTAGGGACGGCGCGAGCGCGCCGGTTCAGACGCTGTAGCCGATCCGCAGGACTCCCCACGGCCGTCCGCCGACGACGATCGGCGCGGAAACATCCTTCATCAGCGCGAAGTGGCCGTTGCCCATATCGCGCCGATAGGTCTGCAACAGGAACGGCTTGGTGTGCGACACGGACGTGCGCGCCGTCCGGTCGGTGTAGACCCGGCGGTTCCGGCAGTTCGCCGCGTTCCAGGCGGCGTCCGCGCGCTGCGGCAGCGAGAATTTCCGGTTGTGGGTCGGCAGGTAGCACTGCCTGTCGAAGCTGGCGCAATAGACGATGCGCTCGTCGATGTCGAGCACGGGCTCCTGGATGGCCGGCAGCACGCGATCGGTGAAGGCCGTGAAGCGCGTCATGAACTGCTGCGGGTCGGTGCCGGGAATCGGTTCGTAGTGCGTGTCGAAGAGCGCGTCGAGCGCGATGTCGCCGCGGCTGACCGCGGCCTCGAAGAGCTTGCTGATCGCGGCGGCCGTGTTCCGCGCGGTGTCGATCAGGCGCGTGTCGGGCGACTCGATGCCGGTCGCGGCCGTGAGTTCGATGAGTGTCTCGGAGACGGAGAGCAGATTGCCGAGCCGGTCCTTGGCCTGCGAGAAGTTGTCGCTCGAGTTCTCGACGCCGGACGCCATCTCGCCCACCTGTTCGTCGAGGCGGTGGCACTGCGTCTCGATCTCGTCCGTCAGCGATGCGATCTGTTCGGCCTCGCCGGCAAGCGCGGTGATCGCGTTCCCGGTCGCGTGCACGACTTCACCGATCGTGCGCGTGCCCTCGCGTACGCGGTGCGCGCGGGCGGCGTTGTCGGTTCCGTCCGCGATCAGGTGTTCGGTCTGCTCGGCGAGGCGCGCAAGGGTCGTTTCGATCTGGGCCGTCGCCTGCCCGGTCTTGGCGGACAGGTTCTTGACCTCGGCGGCGACGACGGCGAAGCTGCGGCCCGACTCGCCGGCGCGCGCGGCCTCGATCGCGGCGTTCAGCGCGAGCAGGTGGGTCTGGCGGGCGATGACGGAGATCTCCTCGGACACGGCCCGCACATGATCGAGCGCGTCGCGCAGCGCACCCATCTGGCTGCCGATCGCGGTGACGCCCTCGACGAGGACGTGAATGTCCGCGAGCGATGCCTCGATCGTCTGCTGCGACTGCAGGACCGCGCTCGACGCGTTGGCGCTGACGTCGCGCACCTGCTGCGCGGCCTCGGCGATCCGGTGGTTGCCGCGCAGCGTGAGGGCGGCCGATTCGCGCAGCGTGTGGCAGACCTCTGCCTGCCTGGCGACGCGGGCGGCGACCTCCTCGACGTGCCCGGACACGTCGCAGATCTCGATGCCGAGCCTGCCGGCCTGCTCGGCGATGTCGCCGACGAGCGCGCGGGATGAACGGCGGCCGCGTCCGATTCCGAAGAAGTTCACGTTGCTGGGTCTCCTTGAGGGCGTGCTCGCCCGGTTCCTGGCGGATATCGGGCGCGCGCTCCTGACTTGACGGCAGCACGGCCGCGGACTTGAGGTCGGGTAAACATCGAGGCGCGGATGGCCCGAGCGACGCCGGGCGTGGCACGTCGTTCCCCGTGATCGCGGCGGCCGTGTTGCAGTGCGGGGACGGACGTGTACCGGCCGCCCGTCCGCATGCGTCTCGTCAGAATACGTGGTGGATGCCGGCATTGACACCGACCGTCGTGCCCGGCAATCCGAACAGCGCACCGCCCGTGATGCCGAGGCCCGTGTTCATCGCGCCGTGGTTGTTGACGACGCCGACCTGCGCGTACAGGCCGGTTCGCTTCGACAGGCTGTAATCGGCGCCGATCGCGGCAAGCAGCGAATGATTGTGCGAATCGTTGCGGTCGGTCGTGTACCACGCGCCGGTGTTCAGGTCGAGGGCCGGCGTGACGCGATAGTCGAGACCGGCGCTGTACACGTTGTTGCTGAACGAGCCGGCGACCTTGTAGCTCGTGAACGACGCCTTGCCGGTCACGGGCCCGAACGTGTACGCGGTACCGATCGTGCGGCCGACGAACGCGACCGTGCTCGGGACCGGCGTCGGCGACGTGCCGCCGTTGCCGTCGTAGAGCGCCGCGTTGAGCATGAATGCGCCGTTCGTATAGGTGAGGCTGCCGGAATACTGGCGTCCCGCCTGGAAATCCCCGGCCTTGCCGCCGAATCCAAACATCGCGCTGCCCGTCAGCCCGGCGATCGTCGGGCTCGTGTACGAAATCGCGTTCGGGTTGAAGAGGCCGGTGACGAGCACGTTGTCGACGTACGGGATCAGCGCGGCGCCGAAGTGCGAGATATTGCGGGGATCCGATCCGAGCACCGCGAGCACGAACGGCGAGAACTGCAGGCCGACCTTCGTCTCGCCGAATCCGCCGTCGATTCCGACCCACGCCTGGCGGCCGAAGAAGTTGCCGTTCGAATGGCCGAACGCGCCGTCCGTGATGTTGAAGCCGCTTTCCAGCTTGAATCGCGCATGCAGCCCGCCACCGAGATCCTCGCTACCCGTCATGCCGAAGTTGGTCGGCGTCATGCCGGTGTCGGTCAGCGCGAACTGGCGTCCGGCGTTGCCGCCGGTTGCCGGGTCGAGCGATCGGCTCGTGTAAAGCAATGCCGCGTCGAGGTCGCCGTACAGCGTGATGCTGCTCTGGGCGAAGCTGCTCGTGCTTGCCGCTGCGCCGAGCAGTGCCGCGCACATCATCCGTGTCCTTCCTTTCATCGCCTGTCTCCGTTTTGTTGAGTGTTGTAATACGTATAACTAATTAAAGCTGAGGCGGCGGACTCGAGGTGAGCCGCCGGCATGCCGTGCTGTCGGGGAACGCACGGCGATGCGTGTCGCGGGCCGGATACGGCCGCGCGCCGGTGCCGCGGCGAAGCGGAGCGCCCGCCGTGGCGGGCGGTGTCACATCGAGCGGTTCAACTGCTCGAGGATGGCCGGGTTCTCGAGCGTGGACGTATCCTGCGTGATCGCCTCGCCCTTCGCGAGCGAGCGCAGCAGGCGCCGCATGATCTTGCCCGAGCGCGTCTTCGGCAGGTTGTCGCCGAAGCGGATGTCCTTCGGCTTCGCAATCGGCCCGATCTGCTTGCCGACCCAGTCGCGCAACGTCTTCGCAAGCGCCGCGGCTTCCTCGCCTTCCGGACGCGAACGTTTCAGCACCACGAACGCAACCACTGCCTCACCCGTCGTGTCGTCAGGACGCCCGACCACGGCCGCTTCCGCGACGAGCTCGTGCGACACCAGCGCCGATTCGATCTCCATCGTGCCGAGCCGGTGGCCCGACACGTTCAGCACGTCGTCGATCCGGCCCATGATCGTGAAGTAGCCGGTCTCCTTGTCGCGTACCGTACCGTCGCCGGCCAGATAGAGCGTGCCGCCGAGTTCTTCCGGGTAATAACTCTTCTTGAAACGCTCCGGGTCGCCCCAGATCGTGCGGATCATCGCGGGCCACGGGCGCTTGACGACGAGGATGCCGCCTTGCCCGTTCGGCACGTCCTGGCCCGTCTCGTCGACCACCGCGGCCATGATGCCCGGCAGCGGCAACGTGCACGAACCGGGCACGGTGGGCGTCGCGCCCGGCAGCGGCGTGATCATGTGGCCGCCGGTTTCCGTCTGCCACCACGTGTCGACGATCGGGCAGCGCGCCTGGCCGACGTGCTTGTGGTACCACATCCACGCTTCCGGATTGATCGGCTCGCCGACCGTGCCGATGATGCGCAGGCTCGACAGGTCGTAGCTCTTCGGATGGACCTTGTCGTCGGCTTCGGCCGCCTTGATCAGCGAGCGGATCGCGGTCGGCGCGGTGTAGAACACGGTGACCTTGTGGTCGCCGATCATCTTCCAGAAGCGGCCGGCGTCCGGGTAGGTCGGCACGC
>NZ_JAAGPP010000157.1:0-19247 GCF_017104975.1 Burkholderia sp. Ac-20344 | reverse complement strand
GAGCCCCATCGCCGGGTCGCTGACCGAGTGACGGCCGGTTTCGACGCGGCCGGCGACGCGGCGCGAGAAGCTCGCGTCGCTGTCCGCGGTGACGATGAAGTCGTACCAGTGGCCGGTCGAGTCGAGCGTCCAGTGCAGTTCGGCCTGGTCGCCAGCGCGCACGGCGACCGTCCACGTGGTACCGGTCCCGTGATCGTGGCCATGGCCCGGGCCGTTGCCATCCTCGTTGCCATGGCCGTGACCGCGGTCGTCGTTTCCGCCGCGGCCGGGCAGCGGCCCGTAGACCTGGTTCGACTTCACGGTGAAGCGCACCGTGCCGCCGCCGTGGTTGCGCAGCCGCAGGTGGAGGTTGCCGCTCGCGCCCGCATAGCCGACGCGAACTTCCGGATCGGGTGCGCGTGCACCGGCGAGGCGGCTCAGGTCGCCGGTGAAGCGGCGGTGGTAGCCGTTCGGGCCCAGCACCCACAGGTCATATTTACCGCCATTGTCGGCGCGCGCGGCCCAGTCGCCGTGCAGCGTCCTGCCCGGTTCGACGATGTAGCGCTGCGGCAGGCGGTCGAGGTGCAGCTTGTCGTAGACGTGAAACACGGCGGCGGCGCGGCCCGTGTTCGCGAATTTCAGCGTGACCGTGCCGTTGCCGGCATCGGCACGCGCGCTCGCATGCAGCTCATAGGGCAGCGCGCGCGACGGGCGCACACCGGTGGCCTGCGCGGGCAGCGACGGCGCGGCCGGCGGCACGATCTTCGGCGCGGCCTGCTGCGCGGCGCTCAGCGCGTCGACCTGGCTTTTCGTCGTATGGCCCGCGAGCGTCGGCAGCGGTTCGTTGTTCGGCGAGTGGAAGTTGAACGCGCTCGTCAGGTCGCCGCACACCGCGCGGCGGTACGCGCTGATCTGCGGCTCCGCGACGCCGAAGCGCTTTTCGAGGAAGAGCAGCGTCGACGTATGGTCGAACACCTGCGAGTTGACCCAGCCGCCGCGGCTCCACGGCGACACGACCCACATCGGCACGCGCGGGCCCGGGCCGTACGGGCGGCCGTCGATCGCCGGCTGGCTCGACGTGGCCGGCGTGAAGTCGTGGTACTCGGCGGCGACGTCGGCATCCCGCAGCGTATGGCCGCCCGCGAGCGTGCCGTCGGCGTTGCGTGACGGCACGGCCGGCGACGGCACGTGGTCGAAGAAACCGTCGTTCTCGTCGTAGTTGACCAGCAGCACGGTTTTGCTCCACACCTCCGGGTTCGCCGTCAGCGCATCGAGCACGGCCTGCACGTACCAGCCGCCCTGTGCAGGGCTCGACGGCCCCGGGTGCTCGCTGTACACGGACGGCGGGATGATCCACGACACCTCGGGCAGCGTGCCGTTGCGGATGTCGTCGCGGAACGATTCGAGGAAGCCGTACGGCATCGTGTTGCCGAACCCCTTCGCGAGCGGGCTCAGCGGATCGTCGATCGCCGGATCGTAGAACGCGCCGGCCGCCGTCACGGGCTGCGTGATGTCCGTCGACGCGACGTACGCCGGCTGGCGCGCGGGCGGCATCTGCTCGATCGCCGCGCGCCAGTGGCGGAAGCTCATCATCTCGTTGCAGCCGAAGTTGTCGATCAGGCTCTGGTAGACCTTCCAGTTCACGCCGGCCTGCTGCAGCCGGTCGGCGTAGGTAGTCCAGGTCCAGCCCTGGCTCGACGGGCCGATGTCGTTGCCGCCGTTGAACTGGTTGTTCAGCGCGGCGATCTTCACGCGGCTGCCGTCGGCCGGGCTGATGCCGTTCGGGCCGTTGGTGCCGCTCCAGTAGAACAGGCGGTTCGCGATCGTGCCCGTGTGCATCCCGCAGTGGTAGTGGTCGCACAGCGTGAACGCATCGGCGAGCGCGCGCTGGAACGGCACTTCCGCCGCGTCGTAGTAGCCCATCGACAGCGGCGTCTTCGCGTCGGGCCAGCGGTTCATCCGGCCGTGGTCCCACGCGGCCTGCGCATCGGCCCACGTGTGCGGCGTGCCGCCCGCGCGCTGCGCGTTGCCCTGGCTCGCGTCGAGGTGATATGGCGCGACGGTGGTGGCGGGCGTTTGCTTCGTGTACGTCTGGTAGAACACGTTGCGGCCGTTCGGCGACGGCACCGCAAAGCGGTCGCCATAGCCGCGCACACCCTTGAACGTGCCGAAGTAGCTGTCGAATCCGCGGTTCTCCATCATCAGCAGCACGACGTGCTTGACGTCCTTGATGGTCCCCGTTTCGTGAAACGCGGGAATCGCGAGCGCACGGCGGATGCTCGGTGGAAACGCGGACAGCGCGGCGGCGGCGAGGCCGGAAGTGGCGGTCTGCTGAAGGAATTTACGGCGTGACGTCATGGCGTTCGGGTCCTGTGATGATGGGAGCGTTCGTGACTTCGTCTGGTGGCGCCCGTGCATCGCCCCCCTGGGACGATTCGCGCGGCGTGTGCGTTCGAGTGCATCGGCCGCGCGTGGCGGAGGTGCGCGCATCGCACGCGATGCGTGGTGTCGCGCGGAGGCGTTGGCCGTTGCCGCGATCCTGCGCGCCGCGCGCGCGTGATGCGCGGGGCGGGACGTCGGCACACGTCGGCCCGGCGCATGCCGGGTTGGGCGGCGCCCAGTCTAGAGAGACGACGTGACGTCGACGTGATGAAGAGATGACATTGCATGTCGCGCGCGCGTGACGTTGCGTGCGCAACGATTGAGCTCGAGGCGATGTGTGACGGAAGCGAGTCAGGAATGACCGATTGCCGTTTGCGGGGTCGGTCAGATTTTCCCTGCTCTCGGCGGGAGAGGCGTGATCGCGTGTCGTTGCAGGTGCAACGGCATCGCGCGACGCCGATGTTTCGAATGCGTGAAATCGGATAAGCTCGATCCGTTGCTGCGTACGTGCGCAGCCCGCGCGACTGGCGCGACTTTTCGGAACCGGCCCACCCATGACCGACATCAAGATCCGGCACAGCGAGACGCACGACGTCGACGCGATCCGGCAGATCGCCGCGCATCCCGCGGTGTACGCGAATACGTTGCAGCATCCGTTTCCGTCACTCGAGAAATGGCAGACACGGCTCGAACGCGTGCGCGAGCAGGGCGTGAGCCTCGTCGCCGAGATCGACGGCGTAGTGGTCGGCCATCTCGGCCTGCATCCCGAACCGAATCCGCGCCGGGGCCATGCGGCAGGGCTCGGCATGATGGTCGACGCGGCGCGTCACGGGCGCGGCGTCGGTAGCCGGTTGCTCGCGGCCGCGATCGATCTCGCGGAAAACTGGCTGAACATCACGCGTCTCGAGCTGACCGTGTTCACCGACAACCGCGCGGCGATCGCACTCTACGAGAAGCACGGCTTCCGGATCGAGGGCGAATCGCCGGGCTATGCATTGCGCGACGGCGTGCACGCATCCGTGTATCACATGGCGCGGCTCAAGGCGCAGCAATGAGCGGCTGGCCGACGCGCATGTGGCAGCACGCGCGGCCGCGATGCCGCACGTCATATTGATTCGAGAATTCGTTCGTTTTCCGCCGGCCGTGCCCGTCGTATCGTCGAAGGATTTGCCGGCCGCCTCGGCCGGCGTGCGCTTTTCCGTAACGATCATGTGCAGCGTTGCACGCCGGCAGCCTTCATCGTCATCGCTTCATGGCTGTCGCTTCACAGCCATCGCTTCGCGCGCCGCACCTTCCCGCAACCGTCTCTTTCAACGGACCCGCTTCGATGAAAACCGCTCTCCGGAATCTGACTGCCGCCTGCCTGTTTGCCGTCGCGGGCGCGGCGTTTGCCGCTGCCACGCCCACGGGCGCCCCGGCGGCGAGCGCGTCGCCCGACGGCGCGCACCTGCCGCCGGGCATTGCGTGGCAGCACGGCGACGTCGACGCCGCCTTCGCGCTGGCGAAGCGCACCGGCAAGCCGCTGCTGCTCTACTGGGGCGCGGTGTGGTGCCCGTCGTGCAACCAGGTGAAGTCGACGATCTTCAGCCAGCAGGCATTCAAGACCCGCTCGTCGTTCTTCGTGCCCGTGTATCTCGACGGCGATACCGAAAGCGCGCAGAAGCTCGGCGAGCGTTTCAAGGTGCACGGCTATCCGACGATGATCCTGTTCCGTCCCGACGGCACCGAAGTGACGCGGCTGCCGGGCGAAGCCGATCTCGATCGCTACATGCAGGCGCTGTCGCTCGGGATGACGGCCGCGCATCCGGTGCGGCAGACGCTTGCGACCGCGCTGAAGAATGGCGCGTCGCTGACGCCGGACGAATGGCGCCTGCTGGCCGACTATTCGTGGGATACCGACGGCGCGCTGCCGGTGCCGGCCGATCGCGTCGCCGAGACGCTGCAGTCGCTCGCGCAACGCGCGCGCGCGGCCGGCGCGAAGGCCGAATCGGCGCGCTTCGCGCTGAAGTCGGCCGTGGTCGCCGCGTCCGACGATCCGACGCAGGCCGGCGCGCTCGACAAGGCGGCGCTTGCCGATTCGCTGCGCACGGTGCTGCAGGATCCCGCCTTGTCGCGGGCCGATTCGGACGTGCTGGTCGCGGCGCCCGCGCGCGTGGTCGCGTATCTCGGTGGCGGCGACGACGCGCAGCGCGCGAAATTGCGCGGCGCGTATGACACGGCGCTCGCGCGCCTGTCGACCGATACCACGCTGTCGTCGATCGACCGGCTGATGGCGCTGCATGGCCGCGTGCTGCTCGCGCGCGGCGATGCGCGCAAGGGCGCACCGCTTGCCGCGCCGGCGCTGGCCGACACGGCGCGCAAACAGATCGCCGCGTCGGTGCAGGGCGCCGCGAATGCATACGAGCGGCAGGCGCTCGTCAGCGAAGGCGCGGACACGCTGACCGACGCGGGGCTGTACGACGAGTCGGATGCGTTGCTGAAGGCCGAGCTGCCGCGTTCGTCCACGCCGTACTACTTCATGTCCGGGCTGGCCGCGAATGCGAAGGCGCGCGGCGACAAGGCCGCGGCGCTCGACTGGTACCGCAAGGCATACGACGCGGCGAGCGGGCCGGCGACGAAGCTGCGCTGGGGCGCGACCTATCTTGCGAATGCGGTCGAACTGGCGCCGGACGACGCGGCGCGTATCGAAGGGATTGCCGCGAGCGTGCTCGCCCAGGCCGACAAGACGCGCGATGCGTTCTACGGCGCGAACCTGCGCGCGTTGACCAAGGTCGTCACGCAGTTGAACCGCTGGCGCGGCAGCGGCGCGCACGACGCATCGGTCAGGTCGATCGCGAAGCAGTTCGACGGCATCTGTGGGAAACTGCCCGCCGGCGATCCGCAGGCAAGTGCCTGCGCGCGGCTGATCCAGCCGGTCAAGGCATAGATCCGGTGGCACTGCGTGGGCTTTCGGGATGCCGGCCGGCGTTTTTCCCGATACCCACGAGACCACCGACTTCATGCCCCACCTGACGCTCGAATATTCCGCGAACCTCGACGGGTTCGACGCCGGCGCGACCCTGCGCGCGCTCAATGCCGCGCTTGCCGCATCCGGCCATTTCAACGAGCTCGACATCAAGAGCCGCGCGCTGCGGTTCGATACATTCGCGGTCGGCACGTCGCCGGCGCCGCGCGCGTTCGTCCATGCGAAGCTCGCGGTGCTGAGCGGCCGGACGACTGACGCCAAGCGCGCATTCTCGGAGCAGGTGCTGGCGGAATTGAAGCGGCACGTCGTCGCGCCGCCCGGTACGCACCTGCAGCTGTGCGCGGAAATACTGGAACTGGAGCGCGAGTCCTACGCGAAAGCGAGCATCGAGCCACACTGACCGGGCAGGGTGCGATGCGCTGCGCGGGCCGGGAATGTGGCGCTGGCGCAAGCGCAGCCCGCGGGTTCGATACCGGACTATTGGCCCGCGGAGTACGCGCCGCGATTGCCGTAGCCGGCGCCCGCAGCCCGCGGCGCACCCTGCTGCCGGGCGATCTTCGCTTCGGCGGCCTGGATGCTGGCCGGGTAGAACCAGTCGCTCGGCTGGAAGCCGGCCTTTCTCAGTGCGACCACTTCAGAATGAACTTCGGCGCGCGTGAGCGGCGGGTTGGCTTGCGCGTGCGCGGCGAGGGGAGCGGCGAATGCGGCAGCAAGGGCGATGGTGCGGATGAGCGGGTTCATGAGCGGATACCTCCAGGTTTTCGACGGTGCCGGTTGCATACGGTGACCGTCGAAAGCAGTGTAGGCCTCGCCCGGCATGCGAAAAATGCCGCCGCGCCCAACGTAGTGTTCTGCTGTAGACAACAATGAGCTCGCCGGCGAGCGCGCCCGGACGGCGTCCGGCAAAGGAGGGGGAGAGCGGGGGAGAAGCCGGCCGCAGCGACGCGGCCGGCGGGCGGCGGCCCGGAGACGGGCCGCCGCGGGGGGTTACACGAGCCCCGTCGTGTAGTACACGGCGATCACGAAGAACACCGCGAGCGTCTTGATGATCGTGACCGCGAAGATGTCGCGATACGACTGGCGGTGCGTGAGGCCCGTGACCGCGAGCAGCGTGATCACCGCGCCGTTGTGCGGCAGCGTGTCCATGCCGCCGCTCGCCATCGCGACGACCCGGTGCAGCACGTCCATCGGGATGTTCGCGGCCTGCGCGCCCTTGATGAACAGGTCCGACATCGCGGCGAGCGCGATGCTCATGCCGCCCGACGCCGAGCCCGTGATGCCGGCGAGCGAGCTGACCGACACGGCCGCGTTGACGAGCGGGTTCGGAATGCTCTTCAGTGCATCGCCGACGACGAGAAAGCCCGGCAGTGCGGCGATCACGCCGCCGAAGCCGTATTCGGACGCCGTGTTCATCGCGGCGAGCAGCGCGCCGCCCACCGCCGCCTTCGACCCGGCCGCGAAGTGTTCGCTGACACGCTTGAACGCGGTGGCGATGACGAGCAGGATGCCGAGCAGCAGCGCGGCCTCCACCGACCAGATCGCGACGACCGTCTTGATCGACGTCGTCACCGGCGTATGCACGCCCGGCAGCACGTCGGGCGCGACCGTGTACGACGCGGCGCCGTACCACGTCGGGATCAGCTTGGTGAGCGCGAAGTTCGACACACCGACGAGGATCAGCGGCAGGATCGCGAGGAACGGGCTCGGCAGCGAATCGGCCGCGACGCGCTCCGGCTCGTTGACGAGCGACGTGCCGTAGCCTTCGCCCTTCGCCATCGCCGAACGGCGGCGCCATTCGAGATACGAGAGGCCGACGACGATGATGAACAGCGAGCCGATCGTGCCGAGCGCCGGGGCGGCCCAGGCGGTCGTCTTGAAGAACGTGGTCGGGATGATGTTCTGGATCTGCGGCGTGCCGGGCAGCGAATCCATCGTGAACGAGAACGCGCCGAGCGCGATCGCGCCGGGCATCAGCCGCTTCGGAATGTTGCTCTGGCGGTACAGCTCGGCCGCGAACGGATAGACCGCGAACACCACGACGAACAGCGACACGCCGCCATAGGTGAGCAGCGCGCACACGGCGACGATCACTGCATTCGCGCGCGAGCGGCCGATGTAGCGGATTGCCGCATGGACGATCGACTCGGAGAAGCCCGACAGTTCGATCACCTTGCCGAACACGGCGCCGAGCATGAATACCGGGAAATACAGTTTGACGAAGCCGACCATCTTCTCCATGAAGATGCCGGAGAAGACCGGTGCGACGGCCGCTGGCTCGGTCATCAGGACCGCGCCGAGCGCGGCGATCGGCGCGAACAGGATCACGCTGTAGCCGCGGTACGCGGCGAACATCAGAAACGCCAGCGCGGCGAGGACGATCACGAAAGACAAGGGAGTCTCCTAATGGCTTTGGTTGTTGTTCGATCGCGCGACGCGCCGCCGCGGACCGGCTCAGGTTCGTGCAGGTTTCGTGCCATCGGCCGGATTGCGCCGCCGGACGTGGATCCGCCGGAGACCGGCGGGCCCGCGCCGGTCATCGTCTGACGATTCTACATAAAACGTCTCCATCCGGAGACGAAATGGCCGTCCGGCCAGCCCGTGAAATCGGGCAAGGCTTTCCTGGACAACGCATCGCGGCGTGTCTCCGGAGTGAGATAATCCGTCTCGTTCCGGAGACAGCCGGCCGAAAATACACGGAGACGAAGACACGATGATGAACGACTGGGCCCGCCTGCCCGTCAACTATGGCGACGTGCTGCGGCGTGCCGCCGAGTCGCTGTTCCGGACCTTCGAGGATTCGAGCGCGGGCACGGTGGTCGTCGATCGCGATGCGCGCGTCGTGTGGATGAACGAGCGGTACGCGGCGCGCTTCGGTTTCGCCGATCCGCAGCAGGCCGTCGGCCTCGACTGCGAGACCGTGATCCCGAACAGCCTGATGCGCGAGGTCGTGTCGACCGGGCAGCCGATCCTGCTCGACATCATGGAGACGGGCCGCGAGCCGCTCGTCGTCACGCGCCTGCCGCTGAAGAACGAGGCCGGCGAGACGGTCGGCGCGATCGGCTTCGCGCTGTTCGACCAGTTGAAGACGCTCACGCCGATCTTTTCCCGCTACGCGCAGCTTCAGCAGCAGCTGATCGCGACGCAGCGTTCGCTCGCGCAGGCGCGCCGCGCGAAATACACGTTCGCGAGCTTCGTCGGCACGAGCGCCGCGAGTCTCGAAACCAAGCGCCAGGCGCGCCGCGCCGCGCAGGTCGATTCGCCGGTGCTGCTGCTCGGCGAGACGGGCACCGGCAAGGAACTGCTCGCACATGCGATCCATGCGGCGTCGGCGCGTGCGCTCCAGCCGCTCGTGACCGTCAACGTCGCCGCGATTCCCGACACGCTGCTCGAAACCGAATTCTTCGGCGCGGCGCCCGGTGCGTACACGGGCGCCGACCGCAAGGGGCGCGTCGGCAAGTTCGAGCTGGCCGATCGCGGCACGCTGTTTCTCGACGAGATCGGCGACATGCCGCTGCCGCTGCAGGGCAAGCTGCTGCGCGTGCTGCAGGACAAGGAATTCGAGCCGGTCGGCTCGAACCGGATCGTGCGCGCGGACGTCCGGATCATCGCGGCCACGAGCGCCGACCTGCCGGCGCTGGTCGCGGCCGGGCGTTTTCGCGCGGATCTCTATTACCGGCTGAACGTGCTGACGATCCACGCGCCGCCGCTGCGCGAGCGTGCGTCCGACATTGCGGCGCTCGTCTACGCCACGCTCGAGGAGCTGGCTGCGCAGCACGGGCGCGCCGCCCATTGCGAGCTGACCGACGATGCGCTGCGGATGCTGTGTGCGTATCCGTGGCCGGGCAACGTGCGCGAGTTGCGCAATACGCTCGAACGCGCGCTGATGCTGTCGGACCGGTCGGTGATCGATGCGCGTGCGCTCGCGCCGTTTCTTGGGCCGATGCGCGTATCGACGGACGGCGCGGCCTCGGCGCAGCCGATGGTCGTGCAGCCGATCGAGCGGCGCGCGGGCGACGTGCCTGCTGCGCCGGCCGCTTCGTATGCCGATGCATTGGCGGCGTGGGAGCGCCAGTTCCTGACCGATGCGCTGGCGGCCTGCGACGGGAAGGTGGTGGACGCGGCCGCGCGCATCGGGATCGGCCGCGCGACGCTGTACAAGAAGCTGGCGGCGCTGGGCATCGACCGGTAGGCCGATCGGCAAAGCCGATGCGCCCGGGCGTGACGCATCGAACAGGAGATCACGATGAAACGGATCGGCATCGGAGGATGGCTGACGATGTTGCTGGCGACTTCCGCGTTCGCGCAATCCGGCGATGCCGACGCGCCCGAGGCGCGGCGCAACTGGTACAACGATCCGTTCATCGCGCTGTCGCGGGACGTGGCCGAATGCCCGTTGCCGCTCGGCCCGTGGATGACCCGGGCCGAGATGTCGGACGACGCGCATTACCGCGCCGAACGCGGTACGACCTGCTGGCTCGCGCACCGCTGCACGAAGCCGAACTCTTATATGTATGACGCACCGATCGCCGACGCCGTGAAGGCGCACTTCGCCGGCTCCGATCGGCTGCATGGCACGAGCCTGTGGATCACCGTGCAGCGGCGTTTCATTTACGTCGAAGGATGCGCCGATACGGCGTTCGATCGGCAGGCGTTGCAACGCGAACTCGAGGCGCTTCCGGACGTCGAGCAGGTTTTCGTTCGCATCACCGACGATCCGCGCAGGCGCTTGCCGTACAAGGCGCGCGGGCAACCGGGCCGCACGCCGAACTGACGGCGGAAGGGCCGCGCATGGCATACTCGCGACATTCAAAAAAAGGTTGACGGGAACAACAATGAAACACATGCTTGCGTCGGTCTGTCGGCGGCCTCGGGCGGCCGTCGTGTTGGCTCTGGTTGCGGGGCTCGGCGGGTGCGGCGGCAGCGCGCCGCTGTTCACTTCGGACGGGCGTCCGACCACACAGGTGCAATGCACCGGCCGCGACTGGAGCAATTGCACGGACAATGCCCGGGCGATCTGCAACGGGGATTTCGACGTGCTTCAGCAATCGAGCGATGACACCACGCGAAATCTTCTCTTCGCGTGCAAGAAGAAGAGCGGTTATTGATTCCGAGATAACCGGCTGAGGAGACACGATCGGGCGAAGCGCTTTTCTGTTGGCTGAGAGTCATCCATTTTTCACGAATAACACTCACGGAGTCCCATCGATATGGCGACCTACAGGCAACTGACCGCGCAGCTCGAACGGCTTCAGCAAAAGATCGACAAGGAACGCGAAAAGGCGATTGCCGATGCGATTGCCGATATCCGCGCGAAAATCGAGGAATACGACATTACGCCGGAAGAGCTCGGGTTTCGTCCGGCAGGAGCAGCCGCTGCCAGTGCGAAGCCGAAGCGCACGTCGCCGCCGAAATACCTGAATCCGAAGACGGGCGAAACGTGGAGTGGCCGAGGGCGATCGCCGACGTGGCTCGGCAAGAATCGCGCGCGTTTCCTGATCAAGGACTGACTCCCGAAAAACCTCACCTTTCGCGTGCTGACTGACGGTGCGAACGGCCATGCGGCCGTCGCACCGTTTTGTTTTTGTGCATTCCCGGCGCGATTCCCGACGGCGTATTGAACTGCGACGCCGCGCGATCAACGGATCCCGTTTTGCGAATTCGCTGCGATTCGACGGCATATCGCGGTGAATTCCGGTAAACAGCGCTGCAATTGCGCAGCACATGCGCATTGGCCTGCGCCATTCTCGCGGTGCACGCGCGCTGCGAATTCCGATCACCTTTCGCGTGCTTGCGCGCCGCGCCGTGCAATTCCCGAAGATACTCACCATGGCTCCTGTAAATCCTCACCTTTGACGAAGCGGACGCAGCGTTGCGCCGCGTCGCATGCGTGCGCCGCGTGCGCCGAGCGAATGTGCACGGCCGGCGCGCGGCGATGGCTTCCGTGCTCGTGTTGCAGGCCCATGGTGCGGGTGTTGACGCGTGTCGAACAGTCGGCCGTTCGGCATATAGGCAGCCGCATGCGCTTCGCCTATGCTTGGGGTTCGCGTCGATCGGCGTATGGCCTGTCCGTGCCGCATGCCGATCGGGTCGTCTTTCGTTACCGCAGGGAGCCGATGTGACCGTTCGCCATCTCGATGCGTTGTTCCAGCCCAAGTCCGTTGCCGTCGTCGGCGCGTCGTCGCGCGCGGGCAGTATCGGCGCGATGGTGTGGTCGCGCGTGCTCGACGGTGCATTCCAGGGGCCCGTGTGGCCCGTCAATCCGAAGTATCGCGACCTGCACGGGCATGCGGTCGTCTCCGATGTCGACCGGTTGCCCGCGCCGCCGTCGGTTGCCGTGATCTGCACGCCACCCGCGACCTGGGCCGGCATCGTGCGCAAGCTCGGCGAGCTCGGCACGCGCGTCGCGGTGATCGTCGGCGAGGCGCGCACGGACGCCGATCGCGCCGCGCTCGATCGCACCCTGAAGGCGGCGAAGCCGTTCGTGCTCCGTATCGTCGGGCCCGGCAGCCTCGGCGTGCTGTCGCCCGCACGGCATGCGCATTTCGGCGCGCCGGCCTATACGGCGCGATCGGGCGGCGTTGCATGGGTGTCGCAATCGAATGCGCTGACGAACGCGGTGCTCGGCTGGGCCGATGCGCGGGGCCTCGGCTTTTCGCATGTCGTCGCGCTAGGCGGCGAGTCCGACGTCGA
This sequence comes from Burkholderia sp. Ac-20344, assembly GCF_017104975.1. Taxonomy (NCBI): domain Bacteria; kingdom Pseudomonadati; phylum Pseudomonadota; class Betaproteobacteria; order Burkholderiales; family Burkholderiaceae; genus Burkholderia; species Burkholderia sp. Ac-20344. The sequence goes on along the minus strand of NZ_JAAGPP010000157.1, from coordinate 7,231 downwards.
TGCGGGCGACGTGCTCGACTATCTCGCGAGCGATCCCGGCACGCGCGCGATCCTGCTCGAACTCGATACCGTGCGCGCCGCGCGCAAGTTCATGTCGGCCGCGCGCGCGGCCGCACGCAACAAGCCGGTGCTCGCATTGCGCACCGGCCGCGCCGATCCCGGCGACGCGCTCTATACGGCGGCATTCCAGCGCGCGGGGATGGTGCGTGTCGATGCGCTCGACGATCTGCTCGACGAGATCGAGACGCTCGGCGTCGGCCGCGTCGCGGCGCGCGGCGCGGCCACGCTCGTGACGAGCGACGCAGGCGTCGCGAAGCTCGCGGTCGATGCGGTGGCCGAGGTGCGCGACGTGCTGGCCGACTGGTCGCCCGCGGTCACGTCGGCCGTGTCGGCCGCGCTGCCGCATCTCGCGTCGCCCGGCAATCCGCTGACGCTGGGCGACGATGCGCGCCCCGAACATTTTGCCGCGGCAATCAAGGCACTTGCACCGTTCCCGCAAACGGGCACGCTGTTCGTCGTCCATTCGACTTCCCACAGCGCGCCGGCCGATGCGGTTGCGCACACGCTGATCGAGGCGCGGCAGTACGCGCATCGCGGCATCCTCGCGTGTTTCTTCGGCGCGGTCGACGCGGCGACGCGCGATGCACTGCACGCGAACGGCATTCCCGTGCACACCACGCCGCAGCGGCTCGCACGCGCGTATGCGCGTCTCGTCGACTACAACCTCGGGCGGCAACTGCTGATGCAAACGCCCGAGGGCACGCCGCCGCAGCCGGCCGAGTGCGTTGCATCCGCGCAGGCCGACGCGCGCCGGATGGTCGAAGCCGGCCAGCACGAGCTGACCGGTGACGCCGCGCTGCACTGGCTGTCCTGTTTCGGCCTGCAGGGCGAGCAGGCCGTCGAGCCGGCCGGCACGAAAGTCGTCGATGTCACCGTCGACATGTACGACGATTCGAACTTCGGCCCGGTGTTTCGCTATGCCGTGCCGCCTGCGGATGGCGTATCGGCGCCGTTCGTCGTCTATGGCCTGCCGCCGCTGAACACCGTGCTCGCACGCGCGGTGATGGAGCGTTCGCCGTATGCGCGCAGCACGCCCATCGAGCCGACGCTCGACGCGTTGACGGCGCTGTCGCAGGTCGTCTGCGACGTGCGCGAAGTCGTTGCGATGTCGGTCACGCTGCGCGTGTTGTCCGACCGCGCACGGGTGATCGCGCCGCGCATCACGCTGGCCGCGGGGCGCAGCCGGCTCGCGATCATGCCGTATCCGCGCCACCTCGAACAGACGCTCGAGTGGCGCGGCGAGACGGTGACGATCCGCCCGATCCGTCCGGAAGACGAGGCCGCGCACAACGAACTGCTCGGCGCGATGACACCGGACGATCTGCGGATGCGTTTCTTCGGCGCGGTGCGCAGCTTCGATCATTCGCAGGTGGCGCGCATGACGCAGATCGATTACGACCGTGAGATGGCCTTTATCGTGTCGTTCACCGATGTGTCGGGGCGCGACCACACGCTTGCGGTCGTGCGCGCTGTGGCGGATCCCGACAACGAGACGGCGGAGTTCGCGATCGCGGTGCGACCCGATCAGAAGGGCAAGGGGCTGGGCCGGCTGATGATGGCCCGGATCATCGAATACGCGCGCTCGCGCGGAACCGCTTGGATGGTCGGCGAGGCGCTGCGCGAGAACTCGGCAATGATCTCGCTTGCGAAATCGTGCGGTTTTGCCGTGTCGACGACGGAGGAGCCCGGCGTCGTGGGCTTCAGGATGAAGCTGCAGCCGTAGCGTCTGCCGGCTGCCCGCCGCGCGGAGACGTTGCATGCAGTCGATGCCCCCGGCCTCTCGGTACGTTGCGGATGTTTCCCGTCACGCATGCGGCGTATTCGAACCTGTCTCTCGAGCGAAGCAACCGCGAACGTGTCGGCGCCTGTTCGCAACGGAAATATCGACGCTCATATGGCACCGCGAGACGCGTATCGCTTGCCCGCAATATCCGTCCCGCGTCGCTGTTTTCCGCAAGGTGTCCGTACGCATTTACCGCCGCATCCTACCCTCGAAAATTCCAAGTTACCCAAAAGGTGAGATTTTTCGGGAGCTGCGGGTGAGCTTCTCCGGGAAGGTAGGGGTGAGCCGATACGGGAGCACTCGGTGAGCCTTCGCGGGAGTGGCCGGTGAGACTCTGCGGGAGGCGTCGGTGAGCCTTTCCGGGGCGCATTGGTGAGGGTCTGCGGGAAGTGTCGGTGAGGACATCCGGGAGGCTTCGGTGAGCGTCTCCAGGAGCGTTGGTGAGCTTTTTCGGGAGGCGTCGGTGAGCGCTTGCGGGACGCCAGGGTGAGACTTTTCGGGAGCGTCCGGACGCACGGTTCCCGCAAGCGCAGCGCCGGCCAGGGCCGGCGTCACGCAGGGGGCGGGCACGCATGAACCGTGCCCGTGGCTACATTCAGGCAGTGAGTTTCGACGTCGCGTCGTTCACCTGGTCGCGCGAAATCGCGAGTTCCTCGAGGTGCGGATCGGCATAGACGGCGCCGGTTTCGCGTTCGAGGCGGGCGATCGTCAGTGCGCAGCGCGCAGTGTCCTTCGGCATCGCGATGAAGCGCTTGACCGATTCGCCCGACGTGAATGCTTCGAACAGCGCGCCGCGCACGTCGTCCGGGAGCGTCTTGGTCCACTGGTACGGCTTGCCGTTGAACGTGATCGACGGCGGCAGCGTGCGTTCCTTCTTGGTCGCCGTGATGAGCCCGTAGGTGCGGGCCGCGTCGCCGATCTGCTCGGGCGAGAAGAGTTCGTCGGGCGTGATGTCGAACTGCTCGATGTAGTTCTCGATCGCCTGCATTGCGGTGGCACGGTCGTCGCGCTTCTTCTGCGCGCGCGCGACGATTTCGCGCAGCTCGTCCGCCTCTTCGGGCGTGATCGTGAAGCTTGCCTGCTTCTGCTGAAGTTCGGAGAAACGCTGGAATTCTTGATCGTTCAGAAGTTTGGCCATGACATCCATCGGACACGACGGCCGCGACAACCGGCCGCCGTAGTTTTTGAGAGGGCCGCTATTTTAGCGTAGCGCCGTGGACGCACGATATGGCACCGTGCGTCGCGCGGTGCGCCGGTGTTGCGCGCGACCGGGACCGACGCGATTGCGCCGTACCCGGTGCGGGGCGCCGAGCCTGCGCGTCAGCAAGTCTCGTCGCGGCACATCGACAGATGGGCGACCGTCTCGCGCAACCCTTCGACGACCGTGTCGACGGACGGCGCCATGTGCGCATCGATCCGGCGCATGTACGGGCAGGTCAGCACCGCGATCGCATGGCCGGACGGCCCGAGGATCGGCGCAGTCAGGTCGGTCACGCCGTACGCCTGGCGGCTGTCCTGGCGCAGGTAGCCGGCCTGCCGGATGGACTGGCACGCATACGCGAGTTCCTGCTCGTTCAGCGGCGCTTCGCCCTTGACCCTGCGGTGCTCGGCGAGCATGTGCGTGCGTTGCTCGGTGCCCTGGAACGCCAGCATCACGCGCCCCGATGCCGTATCGGCGAGCCCGATGCGCGAGCCGAGCCGGACCGACACGCCCCACGGGCCGGGCCCGTCGACCTGCGCGATCACGAGCAGGCTGCCGCGATCGTAGACGGACAGGTGGCACGACTGCTCGGAGGCGTCGGCGAAGCGCTGCATCGGCGGCAAGGCTTCGGCGATCAGCCGGCTCATCGGCGGGTGCCGGTGCGCGAGCGCGAACAGCTTGAGGCTGAGCGTGTAGCGGTCGCCGCCGGTCGAGCGCATCACGTAGCGGCGCGCGACGAGGCGTTCGAGCATCCGGTAGATCTCGCTTGCGTTACGGCCGAGTTCCTTCGTGATTTCGGTGCGGGTGAGGCCTTCTTTCTGCTCCGACAGGAGTTCGAGAATGTCGAGACCCTTGTCGAGTGCCGGTGCGCGATAGCGGTCGATTGCGCCCATCGATTCCCGTGCGTCGCAGCCGGGAAGCAGGTCGTTGGTTGTTTGCATTGTCGATGTGAGGTTGGGGATGGCCGTCGATCGATTGGCGACGCACGCTGACCAATTCTGCAACTCGCTTGTTTCGAGCCCGCGTGTGGCGACGAACGCCATCCGTCTGAGCTTAACAACAAACATTTAGTGTGCAATGCAGCGTCTTTTTACCGATCATTACCGGATAAGAACGGATCAGTTCGCTTTCAGGATGACAGGGAAGCCCCGAATACCCGGTATTCACGACAGGTGGCACCGATTCAAGGTTTTCGAAAGGAAATTGGCGGGCAGCACCGCCCGCGATGCTGCGCCGCAGCGTCCGCGGGCGCACCAATAGTCGGTATCCGCCGCGCGTCATTTCACGGTGCGCGGCCGGTGGTACAAAGGCTGGCGGGCCAGCGACGGTGCGGCCGCGCGTGAAGCCGGCCGGTACGGGCCGGACCATGTCGCGGGTGCCGGGCCGTCGTCGCCGATGCGCAGGCCGGCGGCTGCCCGTTCGATGCGCGCCGTACCTCCGTGCGACGCCACGATCGCTGCGCCCGCGCGACCCTCGCGCGTCGAACGGCATGCCGGATGTGGCGCCGGCGCGCGCAATCGACGATCGACAATCAGTCCGGCGCGCGGCCGCGAAGGGCCGCGTCGGCCGGTATCCTGTCCCATTCGACAACAGAGGTTGAGCACGATGAAACTGCTTCGCTATGGCCCGTCCGGCCAGGAAAAGCCCGGTATTCTCGACGCGGACGGCCGGATTCGCGACCTGTCCGCGCATGTGCCGGATCTGTCCGGCGATGTGCTGTCCGACGCGGGTCTCGCGCGGTTGCGCGCGATCGATCCGGCCACGCTGCCGCTCGTGTCGGGCGAGCCGCGCATCGGCGCGTGCGTCGGGCATGTCGGCAAGTTCATCGGCATCGGCCTGAACTACGCCGATCACGCGGCCGAAGCCGGCATGGCGGTGCCGAAGGAGCCGGTCGTGTTCGGCAAGTGGACGAGCTCGATCTGCGGCCCGAACGATGGCATCGACATCCCGAAGGGTTCGGTCAAGACGGACTGGGAAGTCGAGCTGGGTGTCGTGATCGGCGCGATCTGCAAGGACGTCGACGAATCGCGCGCGCTCGATTACGTCGCGGGCTACTGCGTTGTCAACGACGTGTCCGAGCGCGAATGGCAGATCGAGCGCGGCGGCCAGTGGGACAAGGGCAAGGGCTTCGACACGTTCGGTCCGATCGGCCCGTGGCTCGTCACGCGCGACGAGGTGCCCGATCCGCAGCGCCTCGACCTGTGGCTCGAAATCGACGGCCACCGCTATCAGAACGGCAACACGCGCACGATGGTGTTCACCGTCGCGCAGCTGATCGCCTACCTGTCGCGCTGCATGACGCTGCAACCGGGCGACGTGATTACGACCGGCACGCCGCCGGGCGTCGGCATGGGCATCAAGCCGTCGCCGGTGTTCCTGAAGGCCGGCCAGACGGTGCGCCTCGGGGTCGAAGGCCTCGGCGAGCAACGGCAGCGCACGCGCGACGCGCGATAACCGCGCACCCGGCGATTCCGTCGAACGACCGCCGCCGGCGGTCGTCGGGCGCCGGATACCGGTGGTTCAAAAGCCAAGGGCCCGATTCCGCATCGCGCGGAATCGGGCCCTTGGCATATGGGTACGCGAGCGCGATCACACGACGTTGTCGAGTTCGCAATGCGCTTCCAGCCGATACCCGTCGGGATCGACGACGAACGCCGCGTAGTAGCCGGGGCCGTAGTGTTCGCGCTTGCCGGGCCCGCCGTTGTCCTGGCCGCCGTGCTCGAGCGCGGCACGGTAGAACGCGTCGACCTCGACGGGCGAAGCGGCCTTGAACGACAGGTGCAACCCCGAGTCGGGATCGGCTGCAACCGGGCGAGCCGCGTGCTGCAACCACAGCTCCGGCTCGGTCGTGCCGTACCCGATGGATCCGTCGTCGCTGTACAGCCGTTTGTAGCCGAGCGCGCCGAGCGTGCTGTCGTAGAACGCGCGGCTGCGGCCGATGTGTGCAACGCCGAACGAAAGGTGATCGATCATGTGGGGCTCCTTGGACTGAAGAGGGACGTCAGTGCGGCAAACCTGCTTATAACCACCATGCCAGCCGCTTGTAGCGGAGTGCGCCGAGTGTGTGGTCGTACAACGCGCGGCCGCGGTCGTTGTGGATAACGACGTACGAAAGACGATCGAACATCTGTGGCTCCTTGAACTGAGGCGGGTGTCAGTGCAGCAAACCTTTTTATAACTACCATGCTGGTTATGTTGGAAAGCGCCCGGATGCTTGTCAACCGGCATGACGGTTAGATACGATCGCGTCATGAGCAAAACGCAACCTTCCGTCACGATGGACTGCCTGATTCCAGCGCCGCCCGAAACCCTGGGCATCGATTTCGCGAACACGCTGTACTGGCGCGGCAGCGACCCGCCAACGGAAACCTTCGGCACGATGGGCGACCTGCTGGCGTGGTGCCGCGAGCAGGCGGGCGTGCCGGCCGGCCTGGCGGAAGCGTGCTGCGCGCGCGGAGAAGAAGAGGGGGAACCGGCGATGCTGGCGCGCGCGCTCGCATTGCGCGAGGCGCTGTATCGGCTCTTTCATGCGCAGGCGGAGCGATGCGAGCCGCAGGCCGACGATCTCGCGCTGCTCAGCGGTTTTTTGGCGGAAGCGTCACCGCGCGTCGCGCTGGCGCGTATCGACGGCGGCTATGCGTGGCGGATCGACGCGTCAGGCGCCACGCTCGCGAGGCTGCTGAGCCCCGTACTGTGGTCGGCGATCGACCTGCTCGGCGGTGCGCGGCTCGCGAAGGTCAAGCGTTGCGCGAACGACGCCTGCCAGTGGCTGTTCATCGACGACAGCAAGAACGGCAGCCGCCGCTGGTGTTCGATGTCGTCGTGCGGCAATCGCGCGAAGGCGTACCGCCACTATCACAAGGTCGACTGACGTACCTCTTCAGGCAACAGTGCGTCGGCGCGTCGAATCCGCCCTATTTCACCGACAACTTCCGCCACAGCGTCGTCTTGCTGATGCCGAGCATCGCGCATGCGCGGTCGCGGTCGCCGCCGCACGCGTCGAGTACCGCGCGGATCTCGTCGGCTTCCGCGCGACGGCGGCGCGCGTGCAGCGTCTGCGTATCGTCGGCGTCGGCCGCGTCGGGCGGCGCCGCGAACAACTCGGGTGCGATCGCCTGCAGCGCGTCGGGATCGAGCGGGCCGCACGCGGCGGCCGGATCGTTTTCATCGGCTTCCTCGGCCAGCTG
>NZ_JAAGPP010000014.1:0-96654 GCF_017104975.1 Burkholderia sp. Ac-20344 | reverse complement strand
CGACGAGCGCCACCGCGCCGAACAGCGCGGCCGTGCCCGCGAAACGCGCGAGCAGGAACAGGTTGGGATCGGCGTAGGGCTTGATTGCCCGCGCAACGATGAAGCCGGTGGACCAGAGTGCGACGAAAGCGGCGGCGACGATCGAGGTCAGCATGCGTGGCGGGCCGCGAGGCGGCCGGACAGAATCGTGAAGTCGGCCAGTATCGGGGGAAGCGATGCGGGCGTCTTGTCGAATCCTGCACTCATGCTGCGTGCCGCGCATGCGGCGCCGGGGCGAGGGGATGGGGGCCGCCCCTCATACGGAGCGGGCGCGCGCGAAGCCGCGGCGATCAGTCGATCGAGAACGTGTCGAGCGGCTGGTTGGCGCGTGCGTCGTTCGCGAAGCGCGCGGCGAGCTGTTCGTAGAGCCGGCGGGCTTCGTCGAGCGTCAGGTCGATCCAGTACGGATCGCCGGCCGCGTCGTTGAGGCGTTCGGGCGGAAACTGGATTTCGATCACACTGCCTTTGCGATACATGGCACGAGCCCCTTTGCTTGGTGTCGTTCGGCGAAGCGCAAAGTGTAGCAACCGGCGCCGCGCCGATTCGCGCGCGCCAGGCAATACAGAATTTCGCTTTCGGGAGACACGGCCTGCGGGGCTTCCCGCCGCCGTCAAATGCCGGTCAAACGGCCGTAATACAATGGCCGGCTCACCCATTACCAGTCGCCTCGGGCGCACACGCGATGCTGGCGGAACAACGTCATCAATTCATCCTGTCGGAGCTCGGACGGTCGGGCGCATTGTCGGTCGCGGAACTCGTCCGCTCGCTCGACGTGTCGCGCGAAACCGTGCGGCGCGACCTGAACGCACTGGCCGCGCGCGGCCTGCTCGTGATGACGCACGGCGGCGCGCTGGCCGCGGATCGCCGCGAGCCGAGCCTGTCCGAGCGCGAAGCCGCGAACGCGGAAGCGAAGCGCACGATCGGGCGGCGCGCGGCCGAATTCGTGCCCGACGATGCATCGGTGCTGATCGATTCGGGCAGCACGCCGCATGCGGTTGCGCTCGCGCTTGCCGACCGGCACCGGCTGTCGATCTACACGAACGACTGGCGTACTGCGTTCGTGCTCGCGCGGCGCAACGGCAACCGCGTGACGCTGCTCGGCGGCGAGCTGTCCGACGACGAGGACGCCACCTTCGGGCTCGACACGATCCAGCAGCTTGCGCAGTACCACGTCGATTACGCGTTCGTCGGCGCCGGCGGCATCACGCCCGACGGCGAATGCACCGACTACTCGCGGCTCGCGGCCGAGGTGCGCAGCCGGATGATCGCGGCGGCCGGCACCGCGATCATCGTCGCCGACCATTCGAAATTCGGCCGCGTGACGCCGGTGCGGATCAACGGCACGGCCGCTGCCCGCTATCTCGTGACCGAACGCGCGCCCGACAAGGCCGTGCGCCGCGCACTGACCGCACGCGGGATCGAGCTGCTCGTGTGCGACTGACGCGCGTCCGACATACAAGGTTCATCGAACCGTCATCCCCCGGGAAGAACCGCCGTCAAGACTGACCCATTCACCTCGACCGGCCGCAAGGCCAGGGAGCAACGAATGACCGTCAGCGTGCGCAGCTATCTTTCCCCCACCCTGGTCCTGCTGGCCTTCGACTGGCCCGATGCGGCGTCGCGGTCCGATTTCCTCGGCTTCGCGATCCGGCGCACGCCGGGCTTCTGGTCGGCCGACGGCAAGACGCGCGCGCCGGACAGCTGGTTGCCGAACCGCCTGACGTTCGACGGCCCGGCCGCGCACACGCAGGGCGACGCGCCGACCGACCAGGCACCGATCCAGAAATTCATGTGGTGGGACGCGCGCATCGATCCGCAGGACCGCGGCGCATCGTTCCGCTATGACGTGTATCCAGTCGTCGGCACGCCGGCGAACCTGCAGGTGCTCGACGCGCAAGCCGGCGTGTGCAACGTCGTGCTGCCCGCGCATATCGAGGACGGCATCGGCACGTGGTTCAACCGCGCGGTGGTCAGCTCGCAGGCATTCGCGAAGCAGGTGGCGGCGCTGGGCTTCGCGCCGAATGCAGCGCCGAGCGACGCGCAGGCGCTGAAGCTGCGCACGTGGCTCGCGAACGACATGGAGCAGGTGTTCGCGGAGATGCTCGACCCCGCATCGCGCGCGGCGTCGGCCGTCTATCACCTGACCGACACGCTGTGGGCGCTGCCCGCATTCGAAGCGTTCGGGCGCAAGCACGGCGAAGCGTCGCTCGCGATCGTCTACGACGCGCACACGACGGCGCGCAAGGGCAAGCCGCCGCTGCCGTCGCCGAACCAGCCGGCCGTCGATGCGCTGCAGGGTCTCGCGACGCTTGCGCCGCGCGACCGGACGCACATCATGCACGACAAGTTCATCGTGACCGATGCGTCGTCGAACGCGGTGCCCGCACGCGTGCTGACCGGTTCCGCGAACTTCACGACCGAGGGGCTCACGGAGCAGGCGAACGTGCTGCACGCGTTCGACTCGCCCGCGCTCGCCGCGCTGTACAACGATCGGGCACATGCGCTGGCCGGGAATCCGTCGATCGCGGAGACGGCGCGGTTGTCGCCGGGCTGGTCGGAGCCGATGACGATCGGCAGTGCGCAGGTGCGGCTCGCGTTTTCACCGGAGCCGGCGGGGCAGCGCACCGAGATCGACACGATCGTCGCCGCGATCGCGGCCGCGAAGCATTCGGTGTCGTTCTGCCTGTTCATGCCGACCGACGCGGCGCTGCGCGACGCGTGCTTCGCGGCCGGCGACCGCGGGCTGATGATGTTCGGGCTGGTGAACAAGATCAACGTCGGCAGCGCGACGAAGGCCGATGCCGCGCAGCAGGCTGGCCAGACGCTCGATGCGGCGACGCTCGCGAACCTCGAGTTGTACCACCGCAGCCGCGACAACCACGACGTGATCGATGCCGCGTATTTTTCTCCGGCCACCGTGCCGCAGGGTTTCGAGCCCGAACTGCGCCTCTTTCCAGGTGAACCGGCGCCGGCCTTTCCGCCCGTCGTCATCCATCACAAGTTCATCGTGATCGATGCGGAAGGCGCGAATCCGGTCGTCTATACGGGCTCGGCGAACATGAGCCGCAATTCCGAGCAGTACAACGACGAGAACCTGCTCGAGATCCGCGACCCGCGGATCGCGGCGATCTATCTCGCGGAATTCCTGCGGCTTTACGAGCACTATCGCGCGCGGGCACTGGCGATCAATGCGAAGCAGCACGGCACGGACGCGGACGCGGGCGCGCATGCGCGGCTCGCGCTTGCGCCCGATTCGAGCTGGGCGAAGAAGTATTACGTGGCGGGCAGCCCGGAAGAGAAGGCGCGGATCGCACTGGCGTCGACCGCGCCGACCGACTGACGCCCGGGAGAGCGCCGGGCGCGGATGACGCGCGCCCGGCGTTTGACTGGCAGGGAAACCGGCTGACGCCGCCGGTTACGCGGCGACGTAGCGCAGCACGGCGTCGGCGATCGTGTCGCGATGCCGCGCGCGCAGGCGCGGCGCCGACGGATCGCGGCCGAACGCGGCGCCGAACGTATAGCGGTTCGACACGCGGTGGAAGCAGAACGAGCTGATCAGCAGGTGCAGGTCGAACGCGTCGATGTCCTGGCGGAACGCGCCGCTCGCCGCGCCGCGCTCGACCAGTTCCTCGAGCGTCTTGATGATGCTGACGTTGCGGTTCTTGAACGACTTGAGCTGTTCGAGATACTTCGCGCCGTGGATGTTCTCGATCGACACGAGGCGGACGAAGTCGCGATGCTTGTCGTGATAGTCGAACGTGAATTCGACGAGGCGGCGCATGCCCTCGCGCGGCTCCATGTCGCCGACGTGCAGCTCCTGCTCGAGTGCGCGGATGTCGCCGTACACCTTCTCCAGCACGGCCTCGTACAGGCCTTCCTTGCTTTCGAAGTAGTAGTAGAGCATCCGCTTCGTCGTGTTGGTGCGCTCGGCGATGGCATCGACGCGCGCGCCGGCGAGGCCCATCGCGGAGAATTCCTGCGTGGCGACGTCGAGGATGTTGCGCTTGGTTTGCTCGGGATCGTATTTGCGCCGCGCATCGGACGGAAGCGCGCGGGTGTCGGACGTGGCGGCCTTGCTTCCTGCTTTCATGTGAATTTATTGTGGCTTCGGCGGCTTGGAAAAGCCATTCTAGCATGTGGGAAATTCCCGCCCGGCCGACCTTCCGCTCTAATCGGCACGCGGTTTCGGCCGCCGTGGCCGCCGCTCAGCGGCGGCAGGACGCGAGCGCGTCGCGGGCCTGGTACGCGGTGTACGTGAGCTGCGCGGCGGCGAGGCCCGCCAGCCCGAACGTGCGCGTGAGGCCGAACGCGTTGAAGCCTTCCGGCACCGGCCGGCCTTCGGCCAGCGCGGCCGCGAGCGCTTCGCCGGCAACCGTGGTCGGCGCCATTCCGTGGCCGCCGAACGCGATCGCGTGCCACACGCCGTCCGCGTCGCGGCCGATCTGCGGCATCTTGTGCCGCGCGTAGCTCATCAGCCCGCCCCACGCATAGTCGACCTTCACGCCTTCCAGTTGCGGATACACGCGCAGCAGGTCGCGCCTCAGCAGGCGGGCGATCGCATCGGGGCCGCGGTCGAGCACGGAGATCCGGCCGCCCCACAGGATGCGCGTGTCCTTCAGCGGGCGGTAATAGTCGAATGCGAAACGCGTGTCGTAGATCGCGTACGGCGCGTCGATCGCGTCGGGCAGGCGCGCGCCCAGCGGTTCAGTTGCAATCACGTAGGTCGCGATCGGCAGCACCGCGCGCTCGATACGCGGCGACACGCCGCGCGCGTAGCCGCCGCCGGCGAACACGACGTCCTTCGCGCGCACCGTGCCCTGTGCCGTGCGCACGACGTACCCGGCACCTTCGCGCGCGATGCCGAGCGCGGCCGAGCGTTCGTACACGCGTGCGCCGCCGCGCGAGGCGGCGGCCGCGACGCCGAGCACGTACTTGAGCGGATGGAAGTGGAACGCGTTCGGCTCGAACAGGCCGCCGTAATAGCGCTGCGTCTTCAGCCGATTGCGCAGCGCGTCCGTCGAAACGGGTGCCCAGTCGACGCCGAGTTCATCCTTCATCAGCGTGCGCACGCTGTCGAGCCGGGACGGATCGTCGAACCAGTTCGCGAGCATCACGCCCTGGTCGACGATGTCGCAGTCGATGCCGTAGCGCGCGATCCGCGCACGGATCAGGTCGACTGCATCGACGGTGAGCCGGTACAGCCGGCGCCCTTCGTCGCGGCCGAGCGTGCGCAGCAGGTCGGCGTTGTCGAGGCTGTAGCCGCCGAAGACGAAACCGCCATTGCGGCCCGATGCGCCGAAGCCGACCCGTTCGCTGTCGAGCACGACCACGTCGTGCACACCGCGCTCGACGAGGCCGAGCGCCGTGCACAGGCCGGCGAGGCCGCCGCCGACGATGCAGACCTGCGTGTCGATCGTGCCGGTCAGTTGCGGGTAGGGCTGGCGGGTAACGGTGGCTTCGTAGAAGTTCTGCATGCGATTTCGTTGACTCGTAACGGCGGAAAAACAGGCGGCGCGCGTCGATCTTGCCTGAACGCGCGCGCCGCGTCGAATGGGGAGTTTCAGGGCACGGCCGCCGCGCTCGGGCGGCGGCCGGTGCGACGCGGGCCGATCCGCGCGGTCAGGCGCCCGGCGTCGGGTTGGCCGGGCGGGCGACGTAGCCCGCGTAGCCGGTGTCGGCTTGCGGGGCGGGTTCGGGCGTCGCGTTGCGTTCGATCCACGGCGCGATTTCCATGTCTTCGTAGCGCACGAGACGGCATTTGCGCACCAGCGCGTAGCCGAGCCAGATCGCGAGGAAGAACGGCATGCCGATGTAGGTCGCGGCGACGCCGACCCAGTCGATCTTGTCGGAGAGGAGCGCCTGGTAGTCCTGGCCGAGCGCGACGACCGCGCACAGCGCGAACGCGAACAGCGGGCCGAACGGGAACCACTTCGACCGGTACGGCAACTGGTCGAGCCGGTAGCCCTGCTTCAGGAACCCCTTGCGGAACCGGTAATGGCTGACCGCGATGCCGAGCCACGTGATGAAGCCGGCCATGCCCGACGTGTTCAGCAGCCACAGGTACACGGTCTTGTCGCCGTACAGCGACGTGAGGAAACACAGCGCGCCGACGGCCGTCGTCGCATACAGCGCGTTGCGCGGCACGCCGCCGCGCGACAGCTTCGCGAAGATCTTCGGCGCGCGGCCTTCGACCGCGAGGTTGTAGAGCATCCGCGTCGACGCGTACATGCCCGAGTTGCCGGCCGACAGCACGGCCGTCAGGATCACCGCGTTCATCACGCCGGCCGCGAATGCGAGGCCCGCGTGGCGGAACACGAGCGTGAACGGGCTCACGCCGATGTCGGTCACGTCGCTCTTCAGCAGGCTCGGGTCGGTATAGGGGATCAGCACGCCGATCACGAAGATCGCCAGCACGTAGAACAGCAGGATGCGCCAGAAGATCTGGCTCACCGCGCGCGGGATCGTCGTGCGCGGGTTTTCCGATTCGCCGGCCGCGACGCCGATCATTTCGGTGCCCTGGAACGAGAAGCCCGCGATCATCGCGACGCCGAGCATCGTCGCCCAGCCGCCGGCGAACGGCGCGTCGCCGATCGTGAAGTTGCCCCAGCCCGCGCTCGGGCCGCCCTGCATGATCCCGAAGATCATCAGCAGGCCGACGCCGACGAACGCGAGCACGGTCAGCACCTTGATCAGCGCGAACCAGTATTCGGCTTCGCCAAAGCCGCGCACCGACAGCGCATTGAGCGCGAAGATCAGGATGAGGAACAGCGCGCTCCACCAGACGCCCGGCACGTGCGGGAACCAGTAATGCATCACGAGCTGCGCGGCGACGAGCTCCACCGCCAGTGTCACGGCCCAGCTGTACCAGTAGTTCCAGCCGAGCGCGAAGCCGAAGCCTTCGTCGACGAACTTCGCGCCGTAGGTCGCGAACGAGCCCGACACGGGCATGAACGCGGCCATTTCGCCGAGGCTCGTCATCAGGAAGTAGACCATCAGGCCGATCACCATGTACGCGAGCATCGCGCCGCCGGGGCCGGCCTGCGAGATCGACGCGCCGGACGCGACGAACAGGCCCGTGCCGATCGAGCCGCCGATCGCGATCATCCGCAGATGGCGCGCCTGCAGCGCACGGTGGAGGGACGGCTTCGCGGGCGGCGAGCCGGACGGACGGGGCGAATCGGGGCGGGCATCTGAATGCATGGCGGGCGCTGGGTGCTGTCTCCGGGATTGTTTTTCGGTGACGAAGCGCGACGCGGTGCCGGCCGCGGGCCGGGCAGCGGTGATGCGGTGCCGGAACGGGCCGGATGAACCGGGCCGCGATGCGTGTCGCCTTCGTCTGTCGTCCGGCAGCCGTCATGGCGGCCGGCGGCGCGCCGGGTGCGTTGCACCTCGACGTCGCCCCGATTGTGGGTGCCCGATGTATGGCCGGCAAACGATATTTCAGAACAGGGTGATGCAGGTTTGTCATCAACTTGCGTCGTGCCGCGATGCGTCCGATGGCCCGGCCACGGGCTTTGGAAACGTCCCATATCGGCTCAAAAACGCATCCGGTCTGTCCGTTGAGGTATTGCGTTTTCGGAATGAAGTCGTGAGTTAATATCAATAGCGGCCCGGCTTGTGGCCACCGACAATGTGTTTCATGGATCGTGCCTTGCGAGGCGGGGGCGCGCCGCCCGGCCGGGCTTCCGGCGGCGGCGCAGCGCGATGCGCCGAATGGCGCACCGGGCCTGCCGCGCGGCGCATCCGCTTGCACAGGGCGCGCGAACGCGCTCCAATCGAATCACGCGGGCGGCGCTGCCGCCGCACCGATCAATCTGTCCCTGAAGAGGAAGTGATGCAATTCAACGACATTCTTGCCGCGCTCGATATCGATCTCGCCCAGTGGAAAGGCAATGCGCTCACCGCGCGTTCGCCGCTCGACGGCGCGACGCTTGCGACGCTGGCCGTCGACACGCCCGCCGACGCCGAGCGCAAGATCGACGCCGCGCACGACGCATTCCTCAAGTGGCGCACGGTGCCGGCGCCGGTGCGCGGCGAACTCGTGCGCGTGTTCGGCAACGTGCTGCGTGAGCACAAGGCCGAGCTCGGCCGCCTCGTCACGCTCGAGGCCGGCAAGATCACGTCGGAAGGCCTCGGCGAAGTGCAGGAAATGATCGACATCTGCGATTTCGCGGTCGGTCTGTCGCGCCAGCTCTACGGTCTCACGATCGCATCCGAGCGCCCGGGCCACCGGATGATGGAAACGTGGCACCCGATCGGCGTGTGCGGCGTGATCTCGGCGTTCAACTTCCCGGTCGCCGTGTGGGCGTGGAACGCGGCGCTTGCATTCGTATGCGGCGATTCGGTCGTGTGGAAGCCGTCCGAGAAGACGCCGCTCACCGCGATCGCATGCCACGTGCTGCTGCAGAAGGCGATCCGCGAATTCGAGAAGACCCACCCGGGCGTCGCGCCGGCGGAGCTGAGCCAGCTGGTGCTCGGCATGCGCGACGTCGGCGAGGTGCTGACGGCGTCGAAGAAGGTGCCGGTCGTCAGCGCGACGGGCAGCGTGCGGATGGGCCAGGAAGTCGCGAAGGTGCTGAGCCAGCGTCTCGCGCGCGGCATCCTCGAACTCGGCGGCAACAACGGGATGATCGTCGCGCCGAGCGCCGATCTCGACCTCGTCGTGCGCGCGGTCACGTTCGCGGCGGTCGGTACGGCCGGCCAGCGCTGCACGACGCTGCGCCGCCTGATCGTGCATCGCAGCCTGGTCGAACAGCTGCTGCCGCGCATCGAGAAGGCCTACGCGTCGGTGAAGGTCGGCAACCCGCTCGAGGAAGGCACGCTGGTCGGCCCGCTGGTCGATCGCGGGTCGTTCGATGCGATGCAGAAGGCGCTGGGCGATGCACGCGAGCAGGGCGGCGAGGTGAAGGGCGGCGAGCGCGTCGACGTCGGTCACGCGGATGCGTACTACGTGCGTCCGGCAATCGTGCGGATGCCGAAGCAATCGGCGGTGGTCGAGCGCGAAACGTTCGCACCGATCCTGTACGTGATGGTCTACGACAACTTCGACGACGCGATCGAACTGCACAACGCGGTGCCGCAAGGCCTGTCGTCGGCGATCTTCACGAACGACATGCGCGAAGCCGAGCAGTTCATGTCGGCAGCGGGCAGCGACTGCGGGATCGTCAACGTGAACATCGGCACGAGCGGCGCGGAGATCGGCGGCGCGTTCGGCGGCGAGAAGGAAACGGGCGGCGGCCGCGAGTCGGGTTCGGATGCGTGGAAGGCTTACATGCGCCGCGCGACGAACACGATCAACTACAGCCGTCAGCTGCCGCTGGCGCAGGGCGTGAAGTTCGACGTCTGATGCGGGGCGCCCGGACGGGCGCTGCGTATAAGTAGAAAGGGCCGGCTGCCGCGTTGCGGTGCCGGCCCTTCGTTCATCTGCGCGACGGCAGGCGTGCGAGCCGCGTCATGCGTCGCCCGCCGCCGGCAGGTTCTGCACGACCAGCATCTGCGGGCTCGACAGCGTGATCCCCGCCGCGCGCAACTGCTTCAGGATCTCGAACAGCAGATCGCTCTTCGTCGAACTCGCGATCCGCGGGCTCGACACGTAACCCGTCACGCTCAGCGTGATGCCGTCCGGCGTGAGCTGGCTGAACGTCACCGACGGCGCCGGCTTGTCGAGAATCGCCTGATGCTCGCGATACGCGTCGAGCAGCAGGTCGCGCACCTGCTCGGGATCGGTGTTCAGCGGGAACGTCAGCACCAGCGTCGCGACGCCTTGCGTGCTGTTGCCCATCGTCACGTTGCGCAGGTTCTGCGAGATCAGCTGCGAGTTCGGCACGATCACGGTCGAGCGGTCGCTCAGCTGGATCTCGGTCGCGCGCACGTTGATGCGGCGGATGTCGCCTTCGACGCCCGAGATGCTGATCATGTCGCCCACCTTCACCGGGCGCTCGGTCAGCAGGATCAGCCCCGACACGAAGTTCTTCACGATTTCCTGCAGGCCGAAGCCGATACCCACCGACAACGCACTGACGATCCACGCGAGGTTGTTCCACCTGACGCCGAGCAGCCCGAGCGTCATCAGCACGAGCAGCACGTAGCCGACGTTGGTGAACAGCGTGATCAGCGATACGCGCATCCCCGTATCCATGCCGAGCGCGGGCATGAACTCGCTGTCGAGCCAGCGGCGCAGCGAGCGCAGCAGGTAGAAGCCGATCGCGAAGCCGATTCCCGCGTTCATGATCCGGTCGGGCATGATGTTCAGGCTCTGCAGCCGCTGGCTGCCGATCATCGCGACCGCGCTGTCGAGCAGGTCGCCCGGCGTCGTGCCGAAGCCGCCCGTCAGCAGCGCGATGGCTGCGATCAGCATCAGCAGGCTCGTGCCGAAACCGGACAGGACCGTGCGGGCCTGGTCGAGGTGCTGGTCTTCGAGCGCGAACAGGTGCTTGATCTGCTGGCCCGTCGACAGGCTCGACGAGAACAGGCTTTCGCTCGCGTCACGCGTCAACTGGATCAGGATGTAGGTGGTGCCGAGCACGATCTCGAACCACACGAGCTCGTAGGTAATGAAGCGCGCGACCGTGATGTAGCCGATCAGGAGTGCGACCAGGGCCGCGACGATGGCCAGCGTGACGGCCGCATGGATCAGCCCGGCGAGCGTCGAGCGCTGCTCGGGCGCCTCGCCGGCGGCCGCGAGCGCGCTGCGTGCGCGGTTCGAGCGCAGCAGCGACGCGCCGACCGTCACCGCGACGACGAGCGACACGATCCCGCGGCCGAACAGCGTGACCGACAGGCTGGTGTCGACGATCCGGTTGATCGATTCGAGCGTGCCGGACATCAGCAGCAGCGCGGCCAGGATGCCGGGGAACGGCCGCATCGCGAGCGCGACGGCATCGGCGAGCGCGGGCAGGCGCCACGACGGATGCTTCGTGCAGAGCAGCGCGCGGCCGAGCCCGGCGATCAGCGCGCAGGTTGCGGCAAGCTTCGCGAACTGGTCCCACAGATCGGTCAGCCCCGGTGTGAGTTCGTAATGGCGTGCGACGGCGAGGTAAAGGATCTGAACGGCAATGGCGGTTGCCAGCAGGGTCGACAGCGCGGTCGACAACGCCAGTGCGCTGCGGCGCAAGCGGGTGGCCGGCAGGCGGTTCACGCAGAACCAGGCGAGCCCGCGCTCGATGAGCCGGCGGCCGCCGAGCCACGCCGCGAACGCGGCAACCAGCAGCAGCACGGTGATCGTCTTTTGTCCGGCCACCCACGACGAGCGCAGCATGTCGCGTATTTCTTCCTTGAAGTCCCCGAGCCGCTGCGCGTCATCCGGCGAAACATGGAACAGCGGCAGCCAGAACTGCGCGCTGAAAATGCCGCCCGAACGGAACGCGAGCTGATTCTTCAACAGGCCGCGATGCAGCTTCGCGAACTGTTCGCTCAGGTTCGTGAGGTTGGCCTTCTGGTCGGCCGTCTGCTTCAACGCGGCATCGAGCTGCGTCTTGCGCGCGTTCAGCGTCGCCCGCTGATTCGCGACGGCCGGCGTTTCCGGCGCAGCGCCCGCGGCAGGCGGGGGACCGAGCACGTCGAGTTGCGCCTGGACCTGCGCGCGCTGTGGAACGAGCTCGCTCTGCAGCTTCTCGACATCGGTGCTCAGCTCCTGCGTCGCATCGCCGAGCGCGTCCAGCTCCTTGCTGCTCGAGGCAGTCGAGGTCTGCTGCTTGATGCGGTCCTGCTCGGCCTGCATCTGCTTGAGCTGCGCGATGGCGTCGTTCAGCGAAATGGCCGGAACGGGCACGCCGACGCCGCTCGCGCCCGGGGCCGAAGCGGGCGCCGGAAACGCCGACGCGGTCGCGATCGCCGCGAACTGCAGCAGCGCGATCAGCGCGATCCGGCGCGCGTAGGTGGATAGTCGTTGTATGGACATGGAATGCTTACGATTTGCCGACAATGCCGTCGCCGAAAGGCGCCCGGAAGCCGGTGGTTGGCCCGGTAGCATGTTACCGGGGTGTGGGGACGAGCGATGTTCGAATCTGAGGGGGCAAAATCCGGGCGCCGTGCGGGTGCGATGGGCTGCGATCTGGCCGCTTGTGCCCGGTTTACCGGGCTCGCATTGATCGTGCCACGTAGGACAGGTCGCGGTTCGTGGTGCTCGGTGACATCGATCGGCCAGATAGATGGTTACCGAATTTACATAACATTCGGGGCAAGCCACGCCAATAAATAGGGTGCGATAACCCGTTTCGGGTGCGGGTTCGAGAGCCGTGACCTTTCATTTTCCAGTCGCCCATTCGTCGGTACAATGCCGCGGGTCGCTGGCATGACGTCCAAGATACGAACCGGGGACGGCTACCGCGGGCCGAAAAACAAACAACGAGAAGAATCCTGAGAGCATGGCAGATCAAAAACTCCCGCCGGGTGCGGAATATGAGCAGGCCACCCCGTGGCTGACCGATGTGCATCCGGACGACGTCGTGGCGTCCGGCGAAGGCTTCAACGCGTGGCTGATCAGCGTCACGAACGGCTACGTGAACGTCGACCGGCTGGCGACGGTGGCCAGCATGATTCCGATCCTCAACAACCTCATGGCGCTGGCCGACGCCCTGACCGACATCGTCTCGATCATCCGCAAACGGGGCGGTGAACTGCTCGACTATCTCGGACTGGCGATCAACCTGATCGGCGTGATTCCGTTTCCGCCGGTACTGGCGCCGATGCGCCTCACGGCACGGCCGCTGCTGGCGCTGATCCGCAATCAGCTTCTGATTCACAAGCGCGACATCGGGGCCGCGCTCGTGTCGATCGTCGTCACGCACGTGCAGGCCTCGTTTTCGACCGAGGTCGAGGACTTCCTGACGAAGCTGCAGGCCGTGGTCAACGACCTGATCGACCACTGCGCGGCGAAGGCGCAGGAGATCTTCACGGGCCTGGCCGACGGCATCGACGCGGTGGCGGCGGGCAAGCTGTTCGATCCGACGAAGAACGAACAGGAAGCCGCGGAATACCGGCAGTTGATGAAGAAGAGCGGATGGTTCAGCAAGGACCAGGTAAAGGGGGCGTGGGGTTATCTGTGCGAGTCCGGGGTGGCGCTCGGCAAGCGCAACGCCAACTCCGCTGGCAGCACGGCGGCCGGGTTCGTTCCCGAGGAGTACGTCGCGCCGATTCGCTCGATTGCTGTGTCGCTGCGTACGTTGGCGCCGGTGGTGGTCGGCAAGATCAATGAACTGAAGGGCAGCGACGAAGGCAAGCTGATGTGGCTGCTGCTGAAGCTGATCAATGCATTGCGGCACAAGCGCGAAGCGATGCGGGCGGCATCGATCAAGTCGCAGGGCACGACGGAAGCAGAGGCCCGGCGGCCACAGGTACCGGTTGCAGCGACGAAGAAGGAGGCGAAAGCGAAGGGCTCCGGCGTCGACCACTGCGAAGAGTGCGGGCTCGGCGCGTCGAGCGGTTCGATCAGCTATGCGTTCGGCGACGAGACGTTTTCCCATGCCGATTTCGAATTGCCGGGTGCCATGCCCGTCGTGTGGATGCGGGTCTATCGGTCCCGGCTGGCCGGATACGATGACGGCGAACTGGGTGCGCGCTGGCTGTCGCCGTACATGACGCGGATCGACGTTCGGGGCGGCAAGTGGATCTACAGCGATCCAACCGGCCGCAACATCGAATATCCGGTGCTCGCGGCAGGCGCCGTTCACGACGATCGCGTGGAAGGCGTCACGCTGAGCCGGCTCGACGACACGTGGGTGACTGTCGCGTACGGTCACGATTTGCTTCACGTCTACGAGAAGCGCGGCGATTCGTTCCGCCTCGCATTGCAGAAGGACCGCGCGGGCAACACGATCGCGCTCGATTACGACGACGCGAATCGCCTGGCGCGGCTCGTCAGTTCGGCTGGGCATACGCTCGCGTTTCGTCACGACAGCCGCGGGCGTATCGCAACGATCGAGCAGATCATCGACGCGAACACGCGCACGACGCTCGCGCAGTACCAATACGACGAGAACGGCGACCTGGTTCGGGCAACCGATCGATACGGTAATGCACGCCAGTATGCGTACCATCGCCATCTGATTACCCGCTATACGGATCGCACCGGCCGTGGCATGAACCTTGAGTGGGAGGGGGCCGAGCGCGACGACAACACGAACGCACGGTGCGTGCGTGAATATGCCGATGACGGCAGTCACGACATTCGCCTGATGTGGCATCCGAACATCCGGCTGACCTATGTGACCGACGCGCTGGGCAACGTCACGCGGTACTACTACAACATCCGTGGGTACATGTACCGGATCGCCTATCCGGACGGAACCGAGGAGTGGATGCGGCGCGACCAGGACAACAACCTGGTGATGCACGTTCATCGCGACGGCGGCATCGAGGAGATGGACTACGACGCGCGCGGGAACATGACGAAGCATTATCGCGTCGACGGGGCGGTTGTCGCGATGGAGTACGACGACAAGGATCAGCTCGTTCGGCTCAAGGATCCCGAAGGGCACGTTTGGGAGCGTTCGTATGACGACGCGGGCAATCTGGTTGGACAGAAGGATCCGCTCGGGCATGAGACGAAGTACGCGTACAACGCCGCCGGGATGCCGGTCAGGATGGTCGATGCGAAGGGCGGTGCGAAGGCACTCGTCTACGATGAAGCCGGACAATTGCTTCAGTACACCGACTGTTCCGGCAAGGTGACGAAGTGGCGCTACGACGCCGATGGGCGACTCGCGCAGTCGGTCGATGCTGCGGGCAATGCCACGGTCTACCAGTACGGCAAAAATGGTGGGTTGAGCGAGATCTCGTCGGCAGCAGGCACCGTCCGATTCACGCATGATGCGGAAGGTCGGTTACTGTCCCAAACCGATCCGATGGAACGCGTCACGCGCTTTTCGTACGATGTGGCGGGACGCGTGGCAAGCCGTGTCGATGCGCTCGGCTACACGCTTTCATATCGCTATGATCGTCTCGGTCGCTTGACTGCATTGACCGATGCGAATCGCGCGACCTATCAGTTTCACTACGATCCTGCGGGGCGCTTGCTGGAAGAGATCGGTTTCGACGGCAAGCGGACGACGTACGGATACGACGAAGGCACGCTTCAGCCGGTGAAGATCGACGAGGCCGGGCAGGTGACCGAACTCGAGTTCGATCAGGCTGGCCGGATCGCGCGCCGGATCTCGGGTGCCAGCGAGGAGCGGTTTGCGTACGACGCGAGCGGACGGCTCATCGAGGCGCGTAACAGTCACAGCCGGATGCAGATGTTCTTCGATCCGGTCGGTAATCTGGTTCGCGAGCATCACGCCTATCGGTTGTTTGGCGCCGAATCGCGCAGCTACGTGTGGCATCACGAATACGATGAAATCGGCACGCGGATCAAGACCGTTCGACCCGATGGGCATGTGCTGGACTGGCTGACCTATGGCTCTGGTCACGTGCACGGGCTCGTGCTCGATGGCGAGGAGCGTATCCAGTTCGAGCGTGACGATCTGCACCGCGAAACGGGGCGGACGTTGTCGAGCAAGCTGGCGCAGCAGACGCAATACGATCCGGCCGGCCGGATTACCCGGCAGGCTGTTCGGCGATCGAATGCGCCGGCGGCACTGGCCGAGCGTCGGTATCGGTACGATGCCGCGGGGCAGCTCGAGCATATCGAGGACAGCAGGAAGGGGCTGATCAGTTATCGCTATGACCCTATTGGTCGCCTCATTGAGGCGATCGGGCCGCTCGGCGCGGAGCATTTCGCGTTCGACCCGGCAAGCAACATCGTCGATCAAGGCAGCCCGAAGCACGCGCGTACGCCGGGGCTGGCGAAGGCGAGTCCTGTCGTGCCGGACAGCGTGGACAGCACGTTGCCGCCGGAAGTGCCGAAGGTGCTCGGCAATCTGTTGAAGGAATACGCTGGCACGCACTTCGAATACGATGCACGCGGGAATTTGATCGGGAAGCGTTCGCCGTCGGGTAGGCAGCAATACGAGTGGGATGGATTCAACCGGTTGAGAATCGCGCGTGTCGAGGAGTCTGAGCGGCAGCATGAAGCGCGGTATTTCTACGATGCGTTCGGGCGCCGGATCGGCAAGGACGTCGATGGTGTGCGGACGGTGTTCGGCTGGGATGGCGATCAGCTTGCTTATGAAAGCGGCGAGGGTGGTGCGACGCAGTATGTGTACGAGCCGGAATCGTTCGCCCCGCTTGCCCAATATGTGACGGCTCAGCCGGTTGCGGGGATTCAGACACCGGTGTGGCGGGAGGGCGAGCCGTATGTGCCGGAGCAGGATCCGCTGCAACGTGTGCCGGAAAGACAGTCGGACGCGTATTTGTTCTACTACCACTGTGACCAGATCGGCACGCCGTTGCTGATGACGGACGAGTTAGGCGAGGTGGTGTGGGAGGCGTCGTATCGTGCCTGGGGCGAAGCGCGGGAGGTGATTGCGCGGGTGTCGCAGCGGGCGGGCATCGCGCCGAGGAACCCGATACGGTTTCAAGGGCAGCAGGAGGATGCCGAGACGGGGCTGAGGTATAACCGGAATCGGTACTATGATCAGGAAACGGGGCGGTTCATTAGTAGCGACCCGATCGGGTTGGCGGGTGGCATCAACGTATATCAATACGCGCCCAATCCGACGCTGTGGATTGATCCGCTCGGCTTGGCACGTTGCCCTTGCGATCCGTGCTCGAAATACGATGTTGGTCCGTACGACGAGCTCAAGAGGCGTTCAGCTTCTGGCGACAATCTAGACATTCACCACGCTATGCAAAAACACCCGGCCGCCCAGGTTGTTGCTGGCTACGATCCAAAGACTGGCCCAGCCATAGCTGTTCCCGCCGGTGAACATGAACAAATTCCGACGCGTAAGGGCGTGTATTCGGGAACAGCGAGAGATTTGTTGGCAAGCGACATCAGAGACTTGAGACGATACACAAACGCTTCCAACAAGTGTTTGCAACGGCTCATCGCGCTCAACAAGGGAATGTACCCAAAGGCTTTTAAGAAATAGTATTCACGTAAAAGGGACTTCAGTCATGAATACAGAGGAATTCGTTGCTGCGATCCGGACACATGTGCAGGAGCAGGCGGCAAATGATCTCGTGAGAACGTTTACTGCCCCTCCGGGGAGGCGACCTCGTGATCTACTGATCAAGGTTTCGGAGTGGCGTGCTCGTTTACCGAGCGATGAACAACGGCTGCTAGACGAAGTGATAGCGGAATCGGTCCGTGTTGCATTGTTTGGTCTTTTTGCTGTAATCGACGGGTCAAGGGTCGTGGACGAGAATGTTGATCGGTTCGTTATTACTGCTGTAGGTTACGACGGAGCCAAAACGGAGCTTAATGAAGATACAGCAGTCGATCTTCACAGTGAGTTTGCGCCTGATTGATGGGCGCATCCGAAAGGAGTAGTGAAACGACAGGGGCCGCGTAAGCGGCCCCTGTCGTTTCTGCGCGCGATACTCGACACGGCTCGGAAATCGAACAACGCGCAGTTCCTCGTTTTCCCCGATCTGGAAGAAGCGTAGCGGCGGCCATCAGGATGGGACGGCTAGAAAATCCGCATTGCCACCTTGCGGCGCGCGTCGTCGTTGATGTGCATGTGCTGAATTCCGGCGATGATGAACCGTATGTGCCGGAGCAGGATCCGCTGCAACGTGTGCCGGAAAGACAGTCGGACGCGTATTTGTTCTACTACCACTGTGACCAGATCGGCACGCCGTTGCTGATGACGGACGAGTTAGGCGAGGTGGTGTGGGAGGCGTCGTATCGTGCCTGGGGCGAAGCGCGGGAGGTGATTGCGCGGGTGTCGCAGCGGGCGGGCATCGCGCCGAGGAACCCGATACGGTTTCAAGGGCAGCAGGAGGATGCCGAGACGGGGCTGAGGTATAACCGGAATCGGTACTATGATCCGAGCAGTGGGCGGTTCGTCAGCAAGGATCCGATCGGGTTAGCGGGAGGAATCAATGTTTACCAGTACGCGCCTAACTCGATAAGCTGGATTGACCCGCTTGGCTTGGCATGCCGCCGACCGGGCGGCTATCGCGTGAATGATGCAGATCAACACGGCAACCTTAGCCCGTAAGCGAATCGAGCGCCGGGTAACACGAATACGGTTGCCGACGGGCTGGTGCAGTCGCATCATGCGATTCAGCAGGAATGGGCAAAGCAGCAGGTGTTCCCCAACGGGACCTATAGTTCACGAGCTGCTCCGGCGGTTTTGCTGCCGAGCACTTCGGGATCCGTCCACGCCCAAATCTCAGGTATGCAGCGGGCATTCCGAAATCAAAACGGCTTCAATACGGATGTACGGACAGAGTTTAACGAGGCTGCTCGGCAGATGAGGGCAGCAGGTGTCCCAGAAGCTGTCGTGCGACGAGCGATACGGCAGAATTACAAATATTTCGACTGTTTGGGAGCTTTCAATGCTAAATAAAGCGTATCTTGGCCAACACTTCGAACTCAGAATCCCGGCGACCCTTAGCCAGATTAATGTTGCAGAGGTGAAGGCTGGGTTGTCTTTTCCTAAAGAATACGTTGAATTTCTTTCGATTACTAACGGTCTAAATTCGACGGGTTGCTTGGCTCTTCATGAAATAGAAATTTTGCCTGAGAGAAATGTCGAATATGAAGTCCAGAAGTATCTTCCTGGATATTTTATGATCGGGGATGATGGCGGTGGCCAAGCAATTCTGATTAACTCTGCCGGAGAAGTATTTGAAGTGGGGATGGGGGTAATGAACCCGAATTTTTTGGAGAGATCGGCTGACTCGCTGACCGATCTGTTGGTGAATCTCAAAGGCTTGACGCTGGGGGAGAGGTGAATCCAAGGTCGCGCCACTCGGAGCCGTTGGTCAAAAGTCCGGTGGCTTCGTGTTGTTTGTGCGCACGGACCCAATGTCAATGAGAGAAGCAAGACGGCCAGATGAGGCCGGTGGTACAAAAGGGGCGCGAGTACTTTTGCTGATGCTTGCGATTGGCGATAGTTGGATTTGCCGGGCGAGGAACTGCCGTGAAGTATTACGTTCTGTCTCAAAGAGCAGACCCGGGATGCCCGATCGGCATGCTGAATGGCGCGCTGTACGACAAGTACTATCAGGACACCACGAGTGTAGGCGTCGGATACTTCCCCTGGTATGCAAACCCGTCGCGCGGGAAGGCGCACGAAAAATTTCCGGATGGCGTCGTCTTCATCACTAAAGACGACCGGTACGATTTTGATGTCCGCGCAGACTTGGGTTTTCATTACCTGATGCGCGAAAGATTTGGTGCTGTCGTTTCTGAACTGAACGTCCCGATGGTGGACGTCGCACCGGTCAAGATTTTGTCTTTGGAAGGAACGCCCGCATCGGGAGACGGCTATTGCGTTGCAATCTTCCCGAGCTTTCGACCTGAAGAGGTGGATGGCGGCGAATCGAAGTTTGTAGACGGGAAATTGGGCGGAATCGCAAGAATAAGGAAGCTGGTTGTATCCGACGATTTCGCATGCCCTATCTTCAAGCTGATCGGCATGGAGGGGAGCAGCAACTCGTTGATCTGCTCCGAGGAATTTCGCCACGAAGCCATCGGGCGCGGCATCAAGGGAGTCGAATTTCTGGATGCAGAGAGCGTCGATTGGCCGACGGTGAGGCCTGTATGACGTCATGCTGCGCTCGCCGGTGACGGTGGAACCGGCTTGATCAAGGCCGTTCCTGTGCGTGGCGGCGCGCGACCGCGCGTCAGATGACTGATGTGTTCCGCCGTTCGCCTCGCTAAAATGCGCGAAGCCGCTCGCCAGTTCCCCTCTGCTGGCGCCAACGACAATCAAGAATCCGGAGACTTGCCACCATGGCATCCACCCAGCCCGACCCGCTCGCCGCAGCGGGCGCCGCCCGCCCTGCGGAGATCGACCCCGGCTCCATCTCGGCCCGCCTCGACCGCCTGCCGCCCACCCGCACCGTCTGGAAGCTCGTCATCCTGCTGAGCCTCGGCTTCTTCTTCGAACTCTACGACCTGCTCTACAGCGGCTACGTCGCGCCGGGCCTCGTGAAAAGCGGCATCCTGTCCGCAACGACACACGGCCTGTTCGGCACCACCGGCGTCGCGAGCTTCATCGCCGCGCTGTTCTCCGGGCTCTTCATCGGCACGATTGCATGCGGCTTCCTCGCCGACCGCTTCGGCCGCCGCGCGATCTTCACGTGGTCGCTGCTGTGGTACACGGCCGCCAACGTCGTGATGGCGTTCCAGGACACCGCCGCCGGGCTGAACTTCTGGCGCTTCGTCGTCGGTCTCGGCCTCGGCGTCGAGATGGTGACGATCGGCACGTATATTTCGGAGCTCGTACCGAAGCAGATCCGCGGCCGCGCATTCGCGTGCGAGCAGGCGGTCGGGTTCGTCGCGGTGCCGGTGGTCGCGTTCCTCGCGTACCTGCTCGTGCCGCACGCACCGTTCGGCCTCGATGGCTGGCGCTGGGTCGTGCTGATCGGTGCGCACGGCGCGCTGTTCGTGTGGTGGATTCGCCGCGAATTGCCGGAAAGCCCGCGCTGGCTCGCTCAGCAAGGGCGGGTCGAAGAAGCCGATCGCATCATGCGTGCGCTCGAGGCGAAGGTCGAAGCCGAATACGGCCGGCCGCTGCCGCTGCCCGCGCCCGCCGAGCCCGTGCCGCCGCGCGGCAGCTTCCGCGACATGTGGGTGCAGCCGTATCGCAGCCGCACGATCATGATGACGATCTTCAACGTGTTCCAGACGGTCGGCTTCTACGGCTTCGCGAACTGGGTGCCGACGCTGCTGATCAAGCAGGGCATCACGATCACGTCGAGCCTGATGTATTCGAGCGTGATCGCGCTCGCCGCGCCGATCGGCCCGCTGATCGGCCTCGTGATCGCCGACCGCTTCGAGCGCAAGTCGGTGATCGTCGCGATGGCGGCGGCGATCGTCGTCTGCGGGCTGTCGTTCAGCCAGACGACGGTGGGCGCGTTCCTGATCGTGCTGGGCATCGGCCTCACGCTCGCGAGCAACATCATGTCGTACAGCTTCCACGCGTATCAGGCCGAGCTGTTCCCGACGTCGATCCGCGCACGGGCCGTCGGCTTCGTCTATTCGTGGAGCCGCTTCTCGGCGATCTTCTCGTCGTTCGTGATCGCGGCCGTGCTGAAGGGCTTCGGCACCTTCGGCGTATTCGCGTTCATCGCGGGCGCGATGGTGATCGTGATGGCCGCGATCGGGCTCATGGGGCCGTGCACGAAGGGCATCGCGCTCGAAACCATCTCGAAGTAATCGGTGGTCGTGCACGCGTGTCGCACGGTTCGTGCGGCATGCGTGCCATGCATTGCGCGTGTGGCGTATCGAAAATGATATGGCATGCGAATCG
Source organism: Burkholderia sp. Ac-20344 (assembly GCF_017104975.1). Lineage (NCBI taxonomy): Bacteria > Pseudomonadati > Pseudomonadota > Betaproteobacteria > Burkholderiales > Burkholderiaceae > Burkholderia > Burkholderia sp. Ac-20344. The sequence continues at coordinate 75,307 of NZ_JAAGPP010000014.1, read as the reverse complement.
ATTCAAGGAAGCCATCCCGCCATAACGAAAAGCGCGGCATCGCGTGTCGATCTCGAACGCCAAACAAGCAAGCTTGCCACGCAACGAAAGACCGAGCGGAAACGAGTTGAAACAAAGCGTGACGAAGCGCAAATCCGCAGTGAAACCGCGACTTGCGTCGCTGCCGATTCTTGCGCGGACGCGTAGAATGAAGGGCCTGACGACTCATTAGCCGCCATCGGAACGTACGCGTTGCATCAGCGAACGGCTCCACCGCGAAGAGGCGTCGGCGCCGGGCGCACACGATGCGCCGGACGTGTCGATGGCTCGCGCGGAAGATGCGCCGCTCGCAACAGCAGCATGCGGCGGCCGGATCGGCCGATGGCTTCGAACGTATGATGCTTTTCAGCCTGGCGCGGCGATTTGCGAAGCCGCGTTGTCTTGCCCGTGCCGCCGCGTGTCTCTGGCTCGCTGCCGCACTGCCGATCTCCGTGCTTGTCGAGCAGCCTGCTTTTGCGGCGTCCGACGCACCGTTGCGCGCCGCTACGTCATCCTCATCAGTCGCGTCGCCCGCATCGTCGCCCGCCCATGCGCATCCCGCTTCGTCGGCGCATGCGTCGTCGGGTGCATCGGCGGCGCAGTCCGCGCCTGCCGCATCACATGCGCATCCCGCGGAGCCTGCCGGCCCGGCGTCGGGCGCATCGGGCGCATCGAGTGCATCTGCAGCTTCTGCCGCATCCGCCGCCACACCTGCATCGGCCGCTTCCGCCGCGCCCGCCAGCGAGGCCGAGCCGCCTGCGCCGACACCGCCGCGCCAGCACCCGCCTCTTTCGGCCGAAGAAGCGAAAAATGCGACGGCGCGTGCGGTCGACATGCGCAAGCGCTTCACGCAGGAAGTCGCGCGGCGCCTGAACGTGCCGGCAAGCGAGCAGCGCGCGTACGGCGAGCGGCTCCAGCAGGCGCTCGCCGATGCAGACCTCGGCGACCTCGCCGGCGAATACGTCGCGATGGTCGACCGCGCGCCGAACGTGCAGGCGCTGTTCATCTACTTCCGGGCGACGCCGGCCAATGCGTGGCTGATGATCGGCGCATCGCCGGTCGGCACCGGGCTGCCGGGCAAGTACGACCATTTCCTGACGCCGCTCGGCGTGTTCCATCACTCGCCGGACAATATGGATTTCCGCGCGGAAGGCACGACGAACGAGAACGGCATTCGCGGCTACGGCAGCCGCGACATGCGCATCTACGACTTCGGCTGGGAGGACGGCGAGCGCGGCTGGGGCAAGGGCGGCGTGTCGCCGATGCGCTTCCAGATGCATGCGACCGACCCCGATCGCCTCGAAGCGCTGCTCGGGATCCGGCACTCGAAAGGGTGCGTGCGGATTCCCGCGTCGCTGAACCTGTTCTTCGACCGCCACGGCCTGCTCGACGACGATTACCAGGCACGCGTCGAAGCGGGCAAGTCGCTGTGGGTGCTGCGTCGCGATCGCGACATCACGCCCATCGCGGGCCGCTACCTGGTCGTGATCGACAGCGCACGCAAGACCCGCCCGGCGTGGTCGCCGTTGCCGGGGCGCAAGGCGTGGTCGAAGGTGCCGAAGGGCGGCGACACGGCGGACTGAGCGCCGGGCCGCCGGGCGCGGGAGGCGCACGGATGAGAATAAATCCGTTTTATTGAACCATAACAAAAGCAAACTTTTATTATCCGATCCGGGTTCGTATAGTCGAGGCCAGTTTCGCGGAACCCTGCCGCGCCTGGACCATCACCGACCACACGACCCGCATGAAAACTCTCTACAAGTTCGCCCCGCTCGCGATGCTCGGCGCCTTCGCGACGCCGGCCTGTGCGCAAAGCAGCATCACGCTGTACGGTCTCATCTCGGCCGGCGTCGGGTACGCGACCAACCAGGGCGGCAAGAACGCCTGGCAGGCGCTGTCCGGCACGAACCAGAACCCGCGCTGGGGGCTGAAGGGCAAGGAGGATCTCGGGCAGGGGCTGTCCGCGATCTTCCAGCTGGAGAACGGCTTCAACGTGATGACGGGCACGGCCGCGCAGAACGGTCGCGAGTTCGGGCGGATGGCCTACGTCGGCCTCGCCGACCGCACCTATGGCTCGCTGACGTTCGGCCGCCAGTACGACGCGATCCACGACTACATCGGGCCGGTGATCATCGCGAGCAACGGCGTGAACATCGGCGACAACGACAACGGCTACAACGACATCCGCGTGCAGAACTCGGTGAAGTACGTGAGCCCCGTCTATTACGGCCTGAAATTCACCGCGCTGTACGGCTTCAGCAACGCGACGGGCTTCGCGAACAACAGCGCATACAGCTTCGGGCTCGGCTACGAGCAAGGCCCGCTGCGCTGGAGCGCGGTCTACGCGCAGTACAACCATCCGTACAGCGCGACGAACCAGGACGGCGCGATCGCGAACGACTATGCGTCGCCGCTGCTGATCTTCAGCAAGAGCGCGATGTCGCCTGCGGCCTATGCGAGCCGCCAGCGGATCGCCGGCACCGGCGGCTTCTACACGATCGGCCACGCGCAGTTCGCGGCGATGTTTACCGACGTGCGCTACGATTACCTCGACCATTCGCACCTGCATTTGCAGAACCTCGGCGTGAACGTCGTCTACACGATGACGCCGCAGCTCTTTCTCGGTGCCGCGTATGCGTTCACGAACGGCAAATACGACGTGATCGACAAGCGGCCGAAATGGCACCAGGTGAACCTGCAGGCCGATTACTACCTGTCGAAACGCACCGACGTCGCGCTGACGGTGATCGCGCAGCAGGCGGCCGGCGACGCGGACCACGCACAGATCTTCGCGTACGCGCGCTCGACCAGCACGCGCCAGATGATGGCGACGCTCGGCATCCGGCACGTTTTCTGAGCACCCGGCCATGACCCATCCGATCGCATCCCGCCGCACCTTCCTGAAACTGTCCGCCGCGCTGGCCGGCACCGCGCTGCTGCCCGAAACGGGCGCGTTCGCGGCCGGCGGCGATGCCGCGCGCCGCACGGTGATCATCGATACCGACCCGGGGCAGGACGACGCCATCGCGATCCTGTTCGCGCTGGGCGCGCAGGACCGCCTCGACGTCCGCGCGCTGACCGCCGTCGCCGGCAACGTGCCGCTCGACCTGACCGAACGCAATGCGCGGATCATCCGCGACTGGGCCGGCCGCACGAAGACGCTGCCCGTGCATGCGGGCTGCCCGCGCCCGCTCGTACGCGACCTCGTGACGGCGGCGAACGTGCACGGCAAGACGGGGCTCGAAGGCGTCGAGCTGCACGAGCCGCGCGCACCGCTTGCCGCCGGCCACGCGGTGTCGTATCTCGTCGATACGCTGAGCCGCGCGGCGCCCGGCAGCGTGACGCTGTGCGCGCTCGGCCCGTTGACGAACATCGCGACCGCATTGGTCGAAGCACCGCAGATTCGCGGCGCGTTGCGCGAAATCGTGCTGATGGGCGGCGCGTTCTTCGAGCGCGGCAACATCACGCCGGCCGCCGAGTTCAACATCTACGTCGATCCGCAGGCGGCCGAAGTCGTATTCGGCAGCGGCGTGCCGATCGTCGTGCTGCCGCGCGACGTCGCGGTGAAGGCGCCGATCACGCCGGCGCGCGTCGCGCCGTTCCGTGCGCTCGGCAACCGCTGCGGCACGATCGTCGCGGACATCATGGATGCGGAGCTCGCATACAACAAGAAGCGGCGCGGCGTCGAAGACGCGCCGATGTACGACCCGACCGCGGTCGGCTATCTCGTCGATCCGACGCTATTCGGCGGCCGCAAGGTGAACGTGATGGTCGAGACGACCGGGCAATGGACGCTCGGCGAGACCGTCGTCGACTGGAACGGGCGGAGCGGCCGCACGGCGAACGCGACGTGGATCAACGAGGTCGACGCGGACCGCTTCTACGCAGCGCTCGTCGAGCGCATCGCGAAGCTGCCCTGAACGCGGGCAGTTACGCGGCGAACCGTGAACGGTGCACGCAATCAGATGTGCTTCGCAATCCACTCGCGGCAGGCGCGCACGTGCGGGCCGCGATCGTCGCCGGCGAGCGAGATCAGCGAGATCGCGCGCGTGACGCGCGGCTTGTCGACGCGCAGCGCGACGAGTTCGGGATCGTGCAGATGCATCGTGTAGAGGCTCGGCAGCACGGCGGTTGCGAGGCCGTTGCGAGCAAGCGCGTAGAGCGGCTCGGTGTACTCCATCCGGTACGTGACGTTCAGGCGCAGCTTCTCGGCGCCGCCGGTGCGTTGCAGCGATTCGCTGACGCTGCCGCGCACGAACACCGCGAGCTCGCGATCGACGAGCTTCGCCCACGTGACGCTCTTCGCGCGGGCGAGCGGATCGTCATGCCGCACGACGATCACGATCTCGTCCTCGAAGAGCTGCCGGTAGCGCAGCGTGCCGTCGTCGCTGTCCGGTTCGCGCACGCCGATGCCGAGATCCGCGACGCTGTCGCGTACGGCCTCGACGAGCGCGCTGTTCGGCAGGTCGGTGAGCGTGAAGCGCAGCGTCGGGTGCGCGTCGCGCAGCGCGTTGAGCGCGGGCAGCAGGCGGCCCGCGACCGACGGGATGAACGCGATGCGCACGGTCTGGATGCGTTCGCCGATGAGCCGCGTCATGTCGTCGAACGTGCCGCGCGCCTGGTTCAGCAGGCGTTCGGCGAGCGGCAGCACGGCTTCGCCCGCGGAGGTGAGCGTGAGCCGGTGCGCGGAGCGCGCGAACAGGCGCCCGCCGAGCAGGAACTCGATCTGGCGGATCGACGCGGTGAGCGCAGGCTGCGTGAGCGACAGCGCCTCCGCGGCCTGCGTGAAGCTGCGTGCGTGGGCGAGCACGACGAAGTGCTGGACCTGCCGCAGCGTGAGCGCGGGCAGCAGCGACGAGCGGTCGGACGACATCGGGCAATAACGGTCGGGATGCGGTACGCGGCAGTATAAGACCGCGCTGCGTGAATCGGCACAGGACAATATTCGGAATCACAGGAGAACCACCATGTCAGCGACTGACACGATGCCGGCGCGAGCGCCGGCCAACTGGCTCGAACGCCGCTTCGCGCTCGCCGCGCGCGGCACGAGCGTGCGCACCGAGACGATCGCGGGCGTCACGTCGTTTCTCGCAGCCGCGTACCTGCTCGTCGTGATCCCGTCGCTGCTCGCGACGGGCGGGATGGAGCGCGGCGCGGCGACCACCGCGACGATCGTCGTGTTCGTGCTGTTCACCACGCTGATGGGGCTCTACGCGAACCTGCCGTTCCTCGTCGGCCCCGGCATCGGCGGCTCGGTGATCATCGGCGTGACGCTCGCGACGACGGAGCACGTCGGCTGGCAGACGGGGCTCGGCATCGCATGCGTGTCGGGCGTGCTGTTCTTCCTGCTGACGATCCTCGGCGCACGCGGCGTCGTGGTGCGGCTGATTCCGGTGCAGATCAAGCTCGGGCTCGGCGCGTCGATCGGGCTGTTCGTCACGATGCTCGGGCTGCGCAATGCGGGGATGGTCGTCGCGAACGCGAAGACCAATGCGTTCGCGCTCGGCGATTTCTCGCGGCCGGGCGCGCTCGTCGCGCTGATCGGCCTCGGGGTCGCGATCGTGCTGCAGGCGCGCAAGGCGCCTGGTGCAATCCTGATCGCGATCCTCGTCGCCGCGGCGGCCGGCGTGCCGCTCGGCGTCACGCATCTGCCCGCGTCGTTCGTGTCGCTGCCGCACAGCATCGCGCCGATCGCGTTCAAGCTCGATATCGGCAGCGCATTGAGCCTTGCGGCCGCGCCGTACCTGTTCGCGTTCTTCGCGGCGGAATTCTTCTCGACGCTCGGTACCGCGCTCGCGGTCGGCGCGAAGGCGAACCTGCTCGACGAACAGGGCAACCTGCCGAACATCAACCGGCCGTTCCTCGTCGATTCGCTCGCGGCGACGCTCGGGCCCGTGTTCGGCATTCCCGCGCTGACCGCGCTGATCGAATCGGCGGCGGGCGTCGAGGCCGGCGGCCGCAGCGGGCTGTCGTCGCTGGCGGCGGCCGTGCTGTTCGCCGCGATGCTGCTGTTCGTGCCGGTCGCGCTCGCGATCCCGAAAGAGGCGACCGCGCCCGCGCTGATCCTGATCGGGCTGTCGATGTTCGCGACGATCCGCCATACGCATTTCGACGACTTCACCGATGCGCTGCCCGTGATGTCGATGGTGCTGCTCACGCTGATGTCGAACAGCTTCGGCACCGGCATCGCGGGCGGGCTGCTGTGCTACGTGCTCGTCAAGCTGCTGGCCGGCCGCTGGCGCGACGTGTCGTGGGGGCTCGTCGTGCTCGCGCTTCCGCTCGGCTATTACTTCTGGACCGTCGTGAAGCCGCACTGAGAGACGGCTTTCGCGACGCATCGGCACGACCCAAAAGAGACTGCAATGAAGGCAACACCAGGTAACGTCCCGGCCGCGCGCACGGGCATCGACATCACGCCGGCCCATCGGGCCTTCTTCCACGCGCTGCCGAAGGTCGAGCTGCATTGCCACCTGCTCGGCGCAGTGAGGCACGACACGTTCGTCGCGCTCGCGGCGCGCAGCGGCGCACCGATCGAGCGCGCGGAGATCGACGCGTTCTATGCGCGCGGCGAGAAGCCGGTCGGCGTGCTGCACGTGCTGCGCGCGCTCGACAAGTATCTGCTCACGCAGCCCGACGACCTGCGGCGGATCGCCTACGAGTATCTGGAGGATGCGGCCGCGTACAACGTCAGGCATGCGGAATTCTTCTGGAATCCGACGGGTACGGTGCGTGTGTCGGGCATCGCGTATGCGGATGCGCAGGCCGCGATCGTGACGGCGATCCGCGACGCCGCGCGCGACTTCGGGATCGGCGCGCGCCTGATCCCGAGTATCGACCGCGAGCAGGATCCCGATGAAGCCGTGGCGATCGTCGAATGGATGAAGGCGAACCGCGCGGACGAAGTGGCGGGGCTCGGGATCGACTATCGCGAGAACGACCGGCCGCCGGAACTGTTCTGGAAGGCCTACCGCAATGCGCGTGCGGCGGGCTTTCGCACGACCGCGCATGCGGGCGAGTTCGGGATGCCGTGGCGCAACGTCGAGACGGCCGTCGATCTGCTGCAGGTCGATCGCGTCGATCACGGCTATACGATCGTCGACAACCCCGAGTTGTGTGCGCGCTATGCGGAACGCGGGATCGTCTTCACCGTCGTGCCGACGAATTCGTATTACCTGCGTACGCTGCCGCCGGAGCAATGGGCGGAACGCCATCCGATGCGCAAGATGCCGGGTCTCGGGCTGAAGATCCATCCGAACACCGACGATCCGACGCTGCACAAGGTCAATCCGGCCGAGGCGTGGGAGTTGATGTTCAGCCATTTCGGCTTCACCGTGGCCGAGCTGAAGCAGTTCATGCTGAACGGGATCGACGGCGCGTGGGTGGACGACGCGACGAAGGCCGCGTGGCGTGCGGCGTGGGGGCCGGAGTTCGATGGCCTGGCAGATACGCTCGCCGCAGGCTGAGCACGCCTGCGTTTTACGCCGGCCGGCGCATCAATCGGCCGGCGGCTCGTTCAGGTTCAGGTGATAGCGCAAGTCGCCCGCGAAATCGAACAGCGTGTCATCGCGGAACGAAAAGCGCCACACACCGTCGACGCGTTCGAATGCGTCATGATCGCGGCCCGCCGCGATCGGTTGCCGCGGGAGCCCGTCGGCCGCCTGCAGCACCGTGTAGTAAGCGCGGGCCGTCGGGCGATGCGCGGCTTCGTCGAGTATGGCTGTCCACGGACCCGCCACGCGACGACGACGCTTCGATAGACGGGGGCCGCGTCGCCCATGCCGGCGTGACCCGCCGGCACCCCGATCAGCGGAAGAACCTCAGCCAGTCGAACAGGCCCGGATGCGGCGTGCGCCGTCGCGGCGCCGGCGCCGGTGCGCTGCGCGGCCGGAAGTCGGGCGAGAACTGCGCGCGCGGATCGATCGCCCGCGCGCGCAGCGCCGCATCGTAGAACGTGCCGACGATCGGCAGCGCGCTGTGTGCGCCCGCGCCCCAATAGTCGCTGCGCAGCGTCACGCTGCCGTCGTCGAAGCCGACCCACGCGCCGGCCACGAGCTGCGGATGCATCAGGATGAACCAGCCGTCCGCGTTGTCCTGCGTGGTGCCCGTCTTGCCGGCGACGTCGACGCGAATGCCATACCGTGAACGAATGTCGACGCCGGTGCCGCGATCGACGACATCGCGCATCACGTCGACCAGCGTCTGCGCGGCGGGCTCGGGCAACGCACGTTCGGGCGGCGCGCTGCCGAAGGCGGCGAGCACCTTGCCGTCGCGATCCTCGATGCGCGTGATCGTCTGCGGCGCGACGTACACGCCACGGTTCGCGATCGTGCCGTACGCGGACACCATCTCCTTCAGCGTGACGGGGCTCGTGCCGAGCGCGAGCGACGGTACCGCGTCGAGCGGGCTCTCGCGCACGCCCATCGCGCGCGCGAGCTGGACGACCTTCGCGGCGCCTTCCCGCTGCATCACCTGCGCGGTGATGCGGTTGCGCGACAGCGCGAGCGCATCGCGCAGCGTCATCGGTTCGCCCGTCGGCGGCTCCTCGTCGGTCGGGCGCCAGACCGCACGGCCGTCGATCGGGATCGCGACGGGGCGGTCGATGAACGTATCGCCCGGCCGCATGCCGTCCGCGAACGCGGCGCCATAGACGAACGGCTTGAACGTCGAGCCGGGCTGGCGCCGCGCCTGCGAGACGTGATCGAACGGCTCGCTGCCGAAATCCGGACTGCCGACCCACGCGCGGATCGCGCCGTTGCGCGGATCGATCGCGACGAAGCCGGCCTGCACCTGCGTCTTGCGCTCGCACAGCGCGCGCATGAACGCCCGATCGGTGCCGAGCTGCTTCAGCACCGCGACATCGGTGAGCCCCGTGTCGCGCGCCTGCCGATAGTCGGGTGTCTGGCGGATGAAGCCGCGGAACAGGTCGTTGCGCAGCCCGCAGCCGGACGGGCCGCGCCACGCGCTGTCGGCGATCGCCTGCAGCTGTTCGGTCTGCCGCGTCAGCGCCTGCGTCGCGATGTCCTGCAACTGTGCGTCGAGCGTCGTGCGCACGACGAGGCCGTCCGAGTAGAGATCGTAGTTGTTGCGATCGGCCCACGCGATCAGCCATTTGCGCAGTTGCACCGCGAAGTGCGGGGCGAGGCCGGGCTGTCCCGACTGCGGCTCGAAGTCGACGCGCAGCGGCTGGCGCTGCAGTTTCGCGAGTTGCCGCGGCGTCAGCATGTGCATCTGCGCCATCCGGTCGAGCACGATGTTGCGCCGCTGTACCGCGCGTTCCGGATTCAGCACCGGGTTGTAGTAGCTGTTGCCCTTCAGCATCCCGACGAGCGTCGCGCTTTCGACGATGTCGAGCTGGTCGGCCGACGTGCCGAAGTAGGTGCGCGCGGCCATTTCGACACCGTACGCGTTGTACAGGAACGGCACGGTGTTCAGGTAGGTCTCGAGAATCTCGTCCTTGCTGTATACCGACTCGATCTTGAACGCGGTGATCAGCTCCTTCACCTTGCGCGTGAGCGTCGGCGCGCGGCCGACCTCGTCCGGATACAGGTTGCGCGCGAGCTGCTGCGTGATCGTCGAGCCGCCCTGGCGATCGCCCGAGAACGTGCGCAGCCCGGCCGCGAGCGTGCGGCGCAAGTCGATGCCGTGATGCGTGTAGAAGCGGTGATCCTCGGTCGCGATCAGCGCGTCGACCATGTGCGGCGAGATCTGCTTGAGCGGCACCCATTCGCGGTTGACCGGCCGGAACTCGGCGATCAACTGGCCGTCGGCGGACAGCACGCGCGCGGGGCGATCGATGCGCGCCTTGCGAATGTCGCCGATGCTCGGCGTGAACGGGACGAACGCGAGCAGCACCAGCAGGCCCAGCACCGGTATCGCGGCGAGCGTCAGCGCGACGCCGCGGCGCGTCGGATGACGCAGGCGATGCAGCACGCCGGCGGCCAGCGCGCGGATGCGCGCGCCGCAGGCGGCGGCGAACGGTGCGACGCGGGCGCGGCAGCGAAGCCACGCGTCACGGAGAAGCGGCACGAAACGATTCAAGGCGGCAGGAGCGCGGAGGGAAGAGGCGCGATCCTAGCAAACGACACACGTGCGCCGGTGGCCAAAACGGCTGTTTGCTTGCAGGATTTACAGATGATTACGTTTGTTGCTCGCCGACAATCTCTTACGGCGCGCGCGGCCGTGATTCTGCAGACGAAACCACCGCCGCGAGCCGCTGCGCGGCCGCTTCCATCTGCGCGCGGCCGAACCCGCCGAAGCCCAGCACGAGCCCCGGGCGTGCCGTGCCCGGCGCGAACATCGGCGAGACCGCACGCACTGCGACGCCGGCCTGCGCGGCACGCTCGACCACGTCGAGATCGTCGATTCCTTCCGCGAGCCACAGCACGACGTGCATCCCCTGGTCGCCCGGCTGCACCCACGCGCGTTCGCGCGGCAGCCGCGCACCGAGCGTGTCGATCAGCAGCGCGCGCTGCTCTGCATACACGCCGCGCACGCGGCGGATGTGGCGGTCGAGATGGCCTTCCGCGATGAACGCGGCCAGCACGTGCTGGTCGGCAGTCGGCGCGTGGCGATCCATCAGCACGCGTGCGCCGCAGAACGCGGGCACGAGATCGTCGGGCGCGATCACGTAGCCGAGCCGCAGCGACGGAAACAGGATCTTGCTGAACGTGCCGAGGTAGATCACGCGATCGGGGGCGAGCCCCTGCAGCGACGGGAACGGATAGCCTTCGTAGCGCAGCTCGCTGTCGTAATCGTCCTCGACCACCCACGCGTGCCGTGCACGTGCCCACGCGAGCAGCGCATTGCGCCGCGCCATGCTGAGCGGCATGCCGAGCGGATACTGGTGCGACGGCGTGACGAATGCGACCCGCGCATGTGGCGCGAAACGGATACCGGCCTCGACGTCGATGCCGTCGGCGTCGACCGGCACCCGCACCATCGCGTCGTGCCGCCCCGTACTGTCGAGCAGCGCGGTGATGCCGCGATAGGCCGGGTTCTCGACCCACGCCTGGTCGTCCGCGCCGAGCAGCACCTGGCTCGCGAGATGCAGCCCCTGCTGCGTGCCGCTGGTGATCACGACCTGGCCGGCATCGCAGCGCACCGAGCGCGACCGGCGCACGTAGTCGGCGATCGCCTCGCGCAGCGGCAGCGCGCCTTGCGGATCGGCATAGCCGGACGGCGCGCCGGCGCCGCGCGCGCGCAGGCGATTGCCGAGCCGGCGCCAGATGTCGTCGGGCGCGGTGAGGCCGATCGGCACCGAGATCGCGAACGGCATGGCCGGCAGCGGGCTGAATTCGCGGGCGATTTGCGCGAAGGTGGCGGCCGGCTCGGGCAGGCCGGCGTGCGCCGCGCGCCGGCGTGGCGCAGGCGGCGCGGGTTCGGGGCCCGGCGGCGGCTCCGCGAGCGCGTTCGCGACCTGCGTGCCTGCGCCGCCGCGCGATTCGAGGAAGCCTTCGGCGACGAGCTGCGCATACGCATCGACGACGGTTCCGCGCGCCACCTGCCGCGACGTTGCCAGCAGCCGGGTGGACGGCAGCGTGTCGCCGGGCCGGACGTCTCCGCGCCGCACGGCTTCGCGCAGCGCCTGCGCGAGCTGGCGGCTCAGGTCGCCGGCCGCGCGGTCGAGCGCGCCGAGCGACGGGATTTCGACGTTCCGGGCCGTTCTTGCCATGATTCTGGTCTGCTGAAATTGTTCCAAACCGGCTCTAAAGCATAAACCAGTTTGAGATGACAATCGACGCATGACGGGCCAGCGCCCGATCCATTCCAACCCCCGCACGACCGTGGAGCCGACATGTACGTCCCCGCCGATTTCAACGAACCCAACCCCGACGCGCTGCGCGAGCTGATCGTGCAGCATCCGTTCGGCAGCCTGATCACGCACGGCAAGTGCGGGCTCGACGCGATCCACATCCCGTTCGAGCTGCTGCCGTCCGACGGCGGGCTCGGTGAACTGCATGCGCACGTCTCGCGCGAGAATCCGGTCTGGCAGGACGTCGCGGACGGCGACGAGGTGCTCGTGATCTTCCGCGCGGGCGACGCATACATCTCGCCGACCTGGTATCCGAGCAAGCATGTGGCGCACCGGCAGGTGCCGACCTGGAACTACGTGGTCGTGCATGCGCACGGGCGCATCACGGTGCGCGACGACGCGAAGTTCGTGCGCGGCGTGGTCGCCCGGCTGACGCGCACGCACGAGGCGTCGCAGCCGGTGCCGTGGAAGATGGGCGACGCGCCGGCGGATTATCTCGACACGATGCTGCAGTCGATCGTCGGGCTGCAGATCGAGATCACGCGGTTCGTCGGCAAGCGCAAGCTCGGGCAGAACAAGGCGGAAGCCGATATCCGCGGCGCCGGCGACGCGCTGGTCGCGAACGGCAACCTCGCGATCGGGGAAGCGATGATCGCGGCCGCCGACGCGAAGCGCGGGTGAGCGCACCCGATATGCCGGCCCGCGCGGGCGAGCGCCATGCCCGTGCGCCGGCCCGTTACTGCGTGCGCGTCGTGCCCTTCGCGCCTTCGCCGGCCTGTGCGAGCGCGCTGCGGATCGCGGCTTCGGTCTTGTCGTACCCGCCTTCGCCATAGCGCGTATAGACGACCTTCCCGTTCGCGTCGATCAGATACAGCGCGGGCCAGTACTGGTTGCCGTACGCGCGCCACGTGTCGTAGTGGTTGTCCTGCGCGACCGGATACTTGATGCCGAAGCGTTTGATCGCATCGGCGACGTTGCCCGCGTCGCGCTCGAACGGATACTCGGGCGTATGCACGCCGACCACGACGAGCCCCTGGTCGCGATACTTCTGGTCCCACTCCTTCACGTACGGAATCGTATGAATGCAGTTGATGCACGAGTACGTCCAGAAATCGACGAGCACGACCTTGCCGCGCAACTGGCCGAGCGTCAGCGGCGCGCTGTTGTGCCAGCGGTCGATGCCCGTGAAATCGGAGGCGGCCATGCCGGCCGGCGATGCCGGCGCGGCCGCGTCGTCGCGGGTGCCCGCGAACGCGGCGAGCCCGGCCGTGGCGGCGAGGGCGATGACGAGGGCGGCGATCTTGAATCGGGGCAGCATGGCGTTCTCCTGAGCGGGAGGCCGCCGCTCGGAGGCGGTGGCCGGACGTGTTTCGACAGGCCCCATTAGGCGGCGCCGACGTATCTGCGATGTGTCCGGCAGGCCGCGCGTGTGCAATGTTGTGTGTCGTCGCGGCGGCGCGATACATTGGGATACAAAAGCAGGCCCGCCGTGCGGTATAAAAGCGGACATCGCCTGCCCGAATACCACGACACCGACCACGACTCATGGACAAGATCGACCACGTGCTGATCGTCGACGACGATCGCGCGATCCGCGAACTGATCGCGGATTATCTGGAGAAGAACGGCATGCGCGTGTCGCTGGCCGCGAACGGCCGCGAGATGCGCAACGTGCTGGACGACGGCGCGCCCGACCTGATCGTGCTCGACCTGATGATGCCCGGCGAGGACGGCCTCACGCTGTGCCGCGACCTGCGCGCCGGCAAGTTCCGCACGGTGCCCGTGCTGATGCTGACCGCGCGCGGCGAGGAAACCGACCGCATCATCGGCCTGGAGATGGGCGCCGACGACTATCTGGCCAAGCCGTTCGCGGTGCGCGAGCTGCTCGCGCGGATCCGTTCGGTGCTGCGCCGCGCGCGCATGCTGCCGCCCGGCATGCAGGTGACGGAAACGGCCGAGATGCTCGCATTCGGCGAATGGCGGCTCGACACGACCGGGCGCCACCTGCTCGATGCCGAAGGCACGCTGGTCGCGCTGAGCGGCGCCGAATACCGGCTGCTGCGCGTGTTCCTCGACAACCCGCAGCGCGTGCTGACGCGCGACCAGTTGCTCAATCTCACGCAGGGGCGGCAGTCCGACCCGTTCGACCGGTCGATCGACCTGCTCGTGAGCCGGCTGCGCCAGCGCCTGCGCGACGGCGCGCGCGAACCGCGCTACATCAAGACGCTGCGCAACGAGGGCTATGTGTTCTCGTCGGCCGTGACTGCCGTCGACGGTGCGCCATGAGCACGCGCACGCCGTGGCACTGGCCGCGCTCGCTGTTCGCGCGGCTCGCGCTGATCCTGTGCGTGGGCCTCGCGCTCGCGCAGACGCTGTCGTTCTGGCTCACCGTGACCGAGCGCGACCAGGCGACCACCAACCTGATGATGGGCTACATCGAGCGCGAGGTCGCGAGCTCGGTCGCGCTGCTCGACCACCTGCCGCCGGCCGAGCGGGCCGCGTGGCTGCCGCGCCTCGCGCGGCGCAGCTATGCGTTCATCCTCGGGCCCGGCGAGACCGGCACGCCGCCGGAAGCGCGGCTGTCGGCGCGCGTCGAGCGGTCGATCTCCGACGGCATCGGCGGCGACTACCCGCTGACCGCGAACGCGATCCCCGGCGACCGCGAACATCTGCAGGTGCATCTGCGCCTGACCGACGGGTCGCCGCTGACGATCGACATCCATCCGATGTCGACGGTGCCGCTGTCGGGCTGGCTGCCGGTCGTGCTCGTGTTGCAGCTCGCGGTGCTGGCCGCGTGCTGCTGGCTCGCGGTGCGGCTCGCGACGCGGCCGCTCAAGCAGCTCGCGCAGGCCGCCGATGCGCTCGGCCCCGACCTGAAGGGCGAGCGGCTGAACGAGAGCGGGCCGTCGGAAGTCGCGCGCGCCGCACGGGCGTTCAACGCGATGCAGGATCGCATCGCACAGTACATGGCCGAGCGCATGCAGATCCTCGCATCGATCTCGCACGACCTGCAGACGCCGATCACGCGGATGCGCTTGCGCGCCGACATGATGGACGACGACGCGCAGGGCGCGAAGCTGCGCCAGGACCTGCTCGAGATGGAGCACCTGGTGAAGGAGGGCGTCGCGTACGCGCGGACGCTGCACGGCACCGAGGAAGCCGCGCGCCGCATCGATCTCGATGCGCTGCTCGACAGCATCGTGTGCGACTACACGGATGCGGGGCAGGACGTCGCGCTGCACAGCCGCGCGCCGCTCGCGCTCGTCACGCGGCCGAAGGCGCTGCGCCGCGTCGTCGGCAACCTCGTCGACAACGCGCTGAAGTTCGCGGGCGCGGCCGAGATCGACGTGCAGGCCGCGCCGGACGGCGGCGCGGTGATTGCCGTGCTCGACCGCGGGCCCGGCATTCCGGACGATCAGCTCGATGCGGTGTTCGAGCCGTTCCGGCGCGTGGAGACGTCGCGCAACCGCGAGACGGGCGGCACAGGGCTTGGCCTCGCGATCGCACGGCAACTCGCGCTCGCGATGGGCGGCACGCTCACGCTGAACAACCGGGCGGACGGCGGCGGGCTGGAGGCGCGGCTCACGCTGAGGAATGCGGGGTGACGGGATGCGGCGCGTGAGCGTCGCGGTTTCGGGGTTGTGTCGAAACCCAAGCCGAATCCGAAGCTGGCGTTGAAGCCCAAGCGTGCGACGTCACACGCGCTGCAGATGCGCGTCGACGAGCGGTGCGAGCGTCTGCGCATGCGCGGCGGCCAGATCGTGCCGGCCGCCGGGCACGACATGCAGTTGCGCGTCGGGCAGCCGTTCGAGCAGGCGCCGGCCGGCCGCGACGGGGCTGATCGGATCGTCGTCGCCCCATAGCAGCAGCGTCGGCTGCACGATGCGGCCGATATCCCGCGACAGGTCGGCACGGAACGTCAGGAACCAGTCGGGAAGCTGCGGGTTGGCTTCCGCGAAACCGGTGCGCCAGTCCTGCGCGCCGAGCCCTGCCATGTCGAGTCCGCCGGACGTGACCGTCAGCACGAGGTGCGTGATCAGTTCGGGCTTGTCGAGCGCCGCGCGCATCGCGATCACGCCGCCCATCGATTGCGCGATCACGGCAGTCGGCCGGTCGATCGTCGCCAGCACATGACGCACGAGGCGGTCGAAATCGTCGACGGCCGGATCGCGCGGCGTGTCGCCGAACCCCGGATAGCCGACGATCCGGTGTTCGGCCGGATGCGTCAGCAGGCTGGCGAGCGGTTGCCAGAAGGCGGTACTGCCCGATGCGCCGGGCAGGAAGAGCAGTTGCGACGGAACGGGCATGGCGGTGCGGTTGTCCTGTAATCGAAGCGAAGCGGGCGACGGGGCGGTACGTGCGTGTCAGCACCGGCCGGTGCGCAGCGCGACGGTCCAGTCGTCGCGCCCGCGCGATGCCGCGGTGACGGCCGCCGTGTGCCAGTCGTATTCGACCGCATGGAATTCGACGCTCCAGCCGGCCGCCGTGCGCGACACCATCGCGTAGCGCGCATGCGGCGAGCCCGTCTCGATGCGGTGCGGATGCGGCAGGCCGTCCGCGTACGCCTGCAGCCCGACGCTGCCCGGGTTGACGATCAGCCGGCCCTCGTCGAGCTTCGCCGTGCGCGGGATGTGCGTGTGGCCGCACAGGATCAGCGACGCCGGTTCGTCGCCCGCGCGCCGCGCGATCTCGTCGGGCGTGGCCGCACGGCAGCCGTCGGGCGTGACCGTTTCGAGGAAATAGACGAGGTCGCTGTCGGGCGTGCCGTGCACCATCAACACGTCGTCGCCGAGCGTCATGCGTTCGGGCAGCGCGGCGATCCAGTCGAGATGATCGGCGCGCAGCGTGTCGTGCGCCCAGCGATCCGACAGCCCCATCGACTCGCGATCGCCGGTGAGCAGTTGCCGTTCGTGATTGCCCTTGATGGTCGGCAGGTCGAGCGCGATCAGGCGGTCGGCCGTTTCGGGCGGATGGAGCGCGCCCGACAGGATGTCGCCGAGATTGACGATCACGTCGGCACCGCGGCGGCGGACGTCGTCGAGCACCGCGTCGAGGCCGGCGAGGTTGCCGTGGATGTCGGACAGCGCGGCGATTTTCAAGGTGGATCGTCGGGGAAGGGAGCAGCGATTGTCGTCAATTCGGCGCAGGCCGTCCAATGGCGTGCGCATGCGAAGCGGTGAGCGGTTTGGCGTGACGCCGCGATTGGTGTGTCAGTCGGTCGCGAGGCGCGCGTACATCGCGACATCGCCCGGCGTGCCGCGCACCATCTTGTACGCACGCAGCAGCCCTTCGTAGCGGTAGCCGCACTTCTGCAGCACGCGTGCGGAGCCCGCGTTGCCGGTCAGCACGACGGCCTGCATGCGCAGGAAGCCGCCGTCCGCGAAGGCCCATGCGGTGACGGCCTCGCACAGCGCGCTCGCGATTCCGCGCCCCCAGTGCGACGGCGCGAGATCGTACGCGATCTCCGCCGAGCGGTTCACGGTGGACACGGTATGCAGGCCGATCGTCCCGGCGAGCGCGCCCGATGCGTCGTCGATCACGGCGAGACGGCGGACCGAATCCGGGTCGGCCGATTCGATGGTGTCGAACAGCGGCAGCAGATCGTCGGGCGCGCGCAGGTTCCAGCTCGTGTGGCGGAAGACGTCGGGGTTCGACAGGTACGCGTACCACGCATCGAGATCGGCGCGTTCGAGCTGGCGAAGCGACAGGCCCGGAAAGCCGGAGCGGGGCGGCGCGGCGATTTTCATCGGCATCCGCCTCTACGCCGAATGACGCCGGTACAGCGCCAGCGACCCGGCGAGCGCGAGCAGCATCGCGCCGCACGTGCGTTCGAGCCACAGCGCACCCGTGCGCTTCAGCAGCCGCACCGCGCGTGCGCCGAGCAGCGCGTAACCGAACATCACCGCGCCGTCGAGCAGCGCGAACGTGACCGCGAGCGCGACGTATTGCGGCGCGAGCGGCGCGGACGGATCGAGGAACTGGGGCAGGAATGCGGAGAAGAACAGATAGCCCTTCGGGTTCGTCACCGCCGTGAGAAAACTCTTCGCGAAGATCGACGCGTTGCGCCCGGATGCCGCGCCGTCGTGCGCGGCGGCGACGTCGAGCGATCCCTTCGACATCAGCAGCCGGATGCCGACATACGCGAGATACGCGGCGCCGAGCCACTTCACCACCGAGAACCAGAACGCCGACGCCATCAGCAGCGTGCCGAGGCCGAGCGCGACCGCGACGATCAGCACGAAGTCGGACACCATCGCGCCCGCGAAGCCGTAGGCCGCGCGGCGCACGCCGTAGCGCGAGCCGTTGGTCAGCGCGAGCAGCACGGTCGGGCCGGGTGTCGCGATGCCGACGAAGGCGACGGCGGCGAAGATCAGCAGGGTCGTTTCATGCATGAAGGCACTCCCGATGGACGGCGGCGTTCGATTATCGGCTGTGCCTGCCCGGGCTGTACAGGTGCGGCGCGCCGCGCACACGCCCGCCCGTTCGACTATCTCGATTTTGGCAAGAAACTGTTTTCATTATTCCGCTTTCGATCGGAACCGGTTCCATCTACCATGGCGGCCGCAGCGGGCATGCCCGCCGCGTCGTCGCGCGCGGACGACGCCGGCCTCGCACCGCCGGCGGATCTCGCCGCCCGCGCGCTACTCGCAACCGACAGCCAGAACAACGGGTTCACCGCCCGGAGACACGACAATCATGAACAAGCAACTGATCGCAGCCCCGCTGCTGCTCTCGCTCGCGGGCATCGCCGCCGCGCAAAGCTCCGTCACGCTGTACGGCATCGTCGATGCGGGCGTGACCTATCGCAGCAACGAGCGGGTCGGCTCCGCGGGCGCGTACACCGGCCATTCGAGCGTCGGGCTCACGACCGGCAACCTGTCCGGCAGCCGCTGGGGGATCAAGGGTTCCGAGGATCTCGGCGGCGGGATGCGCGCGCTGTTCGTCCTCGAGAACGGCTTCGACATCACGAACGGCACGTCGGGGCAGGGTGGCCGCCAGTTCGGCCGCCAGGCGTTCGTCGGCCTCGGCAGCGATCGCTACGGCACGGTCACGCTCGGCCGCCAGTACACGTCGCTCGACGACTTCGTGAGCCCGGTCGGCCCGTCGTCGTACATCGGCGGCTTCGGCGCACACCCGGGCGACATCGACGACCTCGACCAGACCGCGCGTGTCGACAGCTCGATCAAGTACACGAGCGCCAACTACGCGGGCTTCACGTTCGGCGCGCTGTACGGCTTCGGCAGCCAGCCGGGCAGCATGAAGCAGCGCAACACGTGGAGCGTCGGCGCGGCGTACGCGGCGGGCCCGCTGCGCGTCGGCGTCGGCTACGAGCGGTCGGACAACAGCAAGACGGGCGCGACCGACCCGACGGCAGGCAAGTGGCAGAGCACCGACGACGGGCTGTTCAACTCGTCGATCAACGAAGGCTATGCGAGCGCGCAATCGCAGCAGATCATCGCGACCGGAGCGACCTACGACTTCGGCCCTGCCGTCGTCGGCGTGAACTACAGCAACGTGCAGTACCGCAGCGGCGGCCAGTCGCTGTTCACCGGTCATGCGACGTTCAACGTCGCGGGCGTGTTCACGCGCTGGAACGTGCAGCCGCAGACGCAACTCTTCGCGGGCTACAGCTACACGCGCGGCAGCGATGTCGACGGCGTGGACGACCGCGCGCAGTATCACAACGTCACGCTCGGCGCCGTCTACGACCTGTCGAAGCGCACCAGCGTGTACCTGCTCGGCGCGTATCAGCATGCATCGGGCATGACGCTCGACGCGCTCGGCCGGCCGGTGGCCGCGACCGCGTCGGTGTCCGACAAGGCGAACGGCCACTCGTCCGATTCGCGCTCGCAGGCCATCGTCAGCCTCGGCCTGCGCCAGAAGTTCTGACGCGCAGCGATCGTTGCGGCTGCAACGTTGCCCGCGGTCGATGCCGGTAACGTTGCACGCATGCTCCTATACTGTCGCGACCTTTCTTCGAGGAGACGACATGACCCGAACGCATTCCGCGAGTTGCCTGTGCGGTACCGTCACCGTGACGCTGCGCGGCGAGCCGGCGGCGCGCGCGAACTGCCATTGCGCGACCTGCCGCGATTTCTACGGCACGCCGGTGCTGTCCGCGACCGCGTGGCCGCCGGAGCAGGTGGCCGTCGAAGGCGGCCACGCGACGTTCCCGCATCCGGCGAAGTCGATGTCGCGCACGTACTGCGCATCGTGCGGCGAGATCGTGTGCGGCACCAACCGGCTCGGCCTGCGCGTCGTGCCGAACAGCCTGGCCGCGCGTGCGCACGGCGGGCAGTTGCCCGGCAACCTGCAGCCGACGATGCACCTGTTCTACCGGCAGCGCGTGATCGACGTCGTCGACGTGCTGCCGAAATTCGTCGACGGCTGGGACGGCCCGACGCTCGACAACGCGAGCTGAACGATCGCGGCCGCGTGCCGGCATGGCCGGCGTGCGGTTCCGGTTTGCTTCGCCGTCTCCCGCTTTTCCCTCCCTTTCTTCCGCCGCCTGCCGCCGCGCTGAATCGCGACAAGACGATTGCGCCGGATAATATTTTTTCCCTTTCATTTCAATTTCGATTTGTAATCATCGAGCTCATCTCCGGGGAGTGAAAAAGGCAATGCGGATATTTCAGAAAAAATGACGCATTCGCATTGAGTGACCCGGAAGAAAATGCCGGAGAAAAAGCACCGAAATCGTGTAGCCGGCAAGCTGCTGCGGCGCGGTGAGCGGGTTTGACCATCGTTGACGGAAAAGCGCCGGACGGCAAAAAGAACGGAGTGAATAATTCGGGGGTGACGGCGAATGTGCTTTAGCCGGAATCACCAATATTTCATGCGCCGGGATTTACAGTGTCGACAATTGAACGTTCGGGAGAATTATTCATGTCAATGAAACAAATTCGGGCGGCGTTGCTGGGAATGGGCATGGCGATGCTGGCGCCCGCGAGTCACGCGCAGGCGCAATACTCGACCGACTGGCTCGCGAATACGTACGGCACACTGGCCCAGCACGTCGGCAACGCGGCGCGCTCGATGTGGGTCGCGCCCGAGGGCGTGATCTACACGGCATCGCGCTGGGACGAGAACGCGGGCGGCGTCGCGCTCTACCAGAACGGCCAGCCGATGGGCACGATCGGCATCCACGACGAATTCCAGGGCGGCGCGATTACCGGCAATGCGACATCGCTGTTCGTCGCGCTCGGCTACAACCGCACCTTCGGCAGCGGCTCGGTGGGCCGCTACGATCGCAGCACGAACAAGCGCGACCTGCGTATTCCGGTCAGCACGTGGACGGGCCTCCCGAACCCGGACGTGATCACCGGCCTCGCGACGGCCGGCAACCTGCTGTACGCGAGCGATTTCTACGGCAACCGCGTGCGTGTCTATACGACCGACGGCGTGTGGCAGCGCGACATCGGCGTGACCGGGCCCGGTGCGCTGGCGCTCGATGCGGCGGGCAACCTGTGGGTGGCGCGCATGAGCGCGGGCGTGGTCGTGCAATACAGCGCGACCGGCACGCTGATGAACACGATCCAGATGGCGGCCGGCGCGCGGCCGTCGGCGCTGTATTTCGACGCGTCGACGGGGCAGTTGCTGGTGGGCGACCAGGGCCGCGACATGAACATCAAGATCTACAGCCTCGCCGGGGTGCCGCAGCAGATCGGCACGTTCGGCGTGCAGGGCGGCTATCTCGACACGACGTCGGGCATCAAGGGCCAGGTCGGCGACAAGCGCTTCACGCGCGTGGTCGGCATCGGCAAGGATGCGGGCGGCAACCTGTACGTGCTCAACAACGCGTGGGGCGGCGGCTGGGATCTCGGGCGCAACGGCAGCACCGACCTGCATTCATACAGCCCGACGGGCGCGCTGCAATGGAAGCTGCAGGCGCTGAACTTCGAGGCGGTCGCCGCGCCCGACCCGGCGACCGACGGCGCGTTCTTCTACAGCGGCAACAACGTGTATACGGGCTCGGCGGGCGGCACGTTCGTCGCGAACACGGTCGATCCGTACACCTACCCGAAGGACCCGCGCCTCGACATGAACGACTACCAGCGCGGCCAGCACTTCGGCCAGCTCGTGACGGTCGGCGGCAACCGGATTCTCGTCGCGTCGGGCCAGAATCCCGGCAACTTCAATTTCTATTACTTCACGCCGGCGACCGGCTATATCGCGAATCCGGCCGGCTCGCTGCCGGGCAAGCCGTTCAACACGACGCTGCAGGTCACGACCGGTTTCGACATCGACGGCAACGGCGACGTGTGGGCCGGGCTGAACGGCTCCAACGTGATTACCCGTTACCCGATGACGGGCTTCGACGCGACCGGCAAGCCGTCATGGGGCAAGCCGGTGACGACGCCGGTGCCGAGCACCGTGGCGCCGACTACGCGCATCATCTACCAGGCGGACAGCGACACGATGATCCTCGCGCAAGGCCTCGCGAACAATTGGGACTGGACCGCGATGAACGGGCACATCGAGGTCTATCGCGGCTGGAAGAACGGCAACACGAGCGCGCCGAACCCGGTGATCAACCTGACGAGCGCGAACCCGAAATCGATCGCGGCGGCCGGCCACTACCTGTTCGTCGGCTACGTGCACACCGTGCCGAACGTCGACGTGTTCGATCTCAACACGGGTGCACTCGTGACGACGCTGACCAACTCGAACACGTCGGCGATGGACGTCGGCAACGACGTCGACTCGATGTACGGGATCCGCGCGTACCTGCGCTCGACCGGCGAATACGTGATCACGAAGGACAACTACAACGGCACGAGCATGATCGTGTATCGCTGGCATCCGTGAACGCGCAGGGCGTGCGGGCCGCACGGGCCGTTTGGCCTGCTCGGCGCCCGCGTCAAGGCGCGCCGAGCACGCGCCCGTTCACGCTGAGCCCGTACGTCGAATCGGGCGAATCGTGGAACTTCGCGCGCGTGCTCTGCACCGAGCCCGCGAAGCGCGGGGCCTGCGGACGTTCGTGGGGGAATTATTCTCAGAGACATCAGTATGAAAGCGTAAGCCATGGCTGCGCGACCATGGTGATATTAATTTTTATATGGATAACTGATTGTATGCGCTGGGGCGTGGAAGATCGACTTGTATAATTTCCCCCAACGAATGCACCCATGCTTTACCGAGAGAGAACGTTATCCATGAACTGGGACGATGCCCGCGTTTTTCTGGCCGTTCATCGCACGGGAACGCTGCGCGAAGCCGCGGCCGTGCTCGATGTCGATCAGGCCACCGTCGGGCGACGCCTGACGGCGCTGGAGAAGGCGCTGAGCGCGAAGCTGTTTCTCAAGACGTCGTCCGGCTACGTCGTGACGCAGATCGGCGAGCATTCGCTGCAGGCCGCGGAAGCGATGGAGCGGGCGGCGTGCGACTTCGAGCGTCGCGTCCATGGCTCGGACGACCGCCTCGAAGGCGAGGTCCGGGTGACGACGACCGATTCGCTGGCGATGGATTTCGTCGTGCCCGCGATCCGGTCGCTCCGACGGACATGCCCCGCGATACACGTGATCCTGACGACGTCCGTGCAGGTGCTCAACCTGACGCGACGCGATGCCGATCTCGCGATTCGAACCGTGATGCCGGAAAATCCCGATCTCGTGCGCCGGAAGCTGGCCGAGTGGGAGGTCGGGCTGTTCGCGAGTCGCGAGTATCTGGATGCACATGGCGCGCCCGCAATCGGGTCCGCTTTCGAAGGGCATGACCTGGTCGTCTACCAGCCCGCCATCACGTCCAACCAGGGCGACACGCTGTGCGGCGAGCCGATGGAACGCGGGCGCATCGCTGCGCAAGTGAGTTCGAGCCTGATGCTGGCGACCGCGATCCGGTCGGGCATCGGCATCGGCGAACTTCCGGTGTATATGGCACAGGAACACGATTCGCTCGTGCGAATCTGGCCCGACAGGACGCGAGCCGCGCCGTATCAGGTCTGGCTCGCGTCGCATACGGACCTGAACCGGACGGCTCGCGTTCGGGCCGTCACCGCCGAGATCGCCGCTTCGTTCGACCGCTATCGATAGCGGCCGGGATCTCGCCGGTGCGGGCCGGGCGCTCAGCGGGCCGGGTCTCGCGCATCGAGAACGTGCGTCGCGCGGCATACCAGCGAGGCACGATCGCGACCGCCGCGACGATCGCGAAGAAAGGAATAGCCGTCGCCAGCACGTGGCTGCCGGTACCGAGCAGGCCGCTGGACACGGTGGCCGCGAGCGATGCACTGCCGATCTGGAAGAAGCCGACGAGCCCGGACGCCGTGGCCGCGCGCCCGTGTTCGCTCGCGATGGCGCCCGACACGGCGAGCGACAACGACGATCCGTTCGACAGGCTGACAAGAAACATCGGCATCACGATCGCGATGATGCTCTTGACGTGCCACGACTCGCACAGGGCGAACGCGATGCCGCCGGCCACGAAGCAGCCCACGCCGGCCACGACGATCGCGTCGTAGGACATCCGGTCGAGCATGCGGCGCGCGATCAGGTTGGCGGAAACGATGCCGGCGGTCAGCGGCAGATAGAGCCAGCCGCTTTGTCGTTCCGACAGGCCGAGGCTGGAGAAGATGAACGGCGACTGCGTCAGGTAGACGAACCACGCGCAATAGATCGCACAGACGACGAGCATGTATCGGATGAACGCCTGGTCCCCGAGCACGTCGGCGAAGCCGGCCAGCGGCACGATGCGAGATTGCGCCGGCGCGACGGGCGGCCGCGTTTCCTTCAGAAGAAGCTGAACGAGCACGAGCGCGACGACGCCAAACCCGGCGACGAAAATGAAATCGCTTCGCCACCCGAACCACGCGGCCAGATATCCGCCGATCGCGGGGGCGATCGCGGGAGACAGCGACACGAGCGGATACACGATGCTGTAGACCTTCGCGGATGCGTTCTTGTCGCAGGTATCGGCGATGATCGCGCGACCGATGACGAGGCCGGACGCCGCGCCGAGCGCTTCGAGGACGCGCCATCCGAGGAAGCTCGCGAAGCCGCCTGCGCTTGCGCAGCCGATCGAGCCCAGGATGTACAGGAGGATGCCGGCCGTGAGCACCGGTTTGCGCCCCCATCGATCGGAGAGGGGGCCGTAGAACAGTTGCGCGCAGGCGAGCGCGATCAGGTACGCCGATACCGTCTGCGGCATCTGCCATGCGCCGATCGAAAACTCATGGGCCATCGACGGCATTGCGGGCAGGTAGACGTCGGACGCGATCAGGCCAAAGGCGCTCAACATGGAGACGACGAGGATGAGTGAGAAGTTGGACATGTTCGCTGGGTGGTTGGGGCGGAGCGCGTGACCGGACGGAGATGACGACGTGCTTTGGATAGCCTCGGGAAAAGGCCGGGGCGATCATACGGCGTGCGATGCGGTTCGGGAGCCGGCGGAATTGCATCGCTCGGATGCATTTTCGCGGGCGGCGAAGCGGGTGCCGGGAAGGCGTGTGGAGGAGGGCGTCAGGTGTCGCGCGGGATGCCGGTCAAGAGGCATCCGGTGCGGGTGTTGGCGGCGAGCAACGAGGCGCTTCGCGGTCGTTCTTGTTTCGCCGGATGATCGAGCAGTGCTTTGTCGGCGCGTTGTTGTCCGGCATCGCGCGCGGATTGGCCGCGACCGATCGCGAAGCGGCCTGGATGTTGCGCCGAGGAGAGGGGCGGGCCGCTGCAATTGATGAGCGACCGCTAAAACGGATCTTGCGTGTGGGCCGCTACTTGCCAGCCGGCCCACGCACGCATCGGGACATCAGACCATCAGAACGACACCGTCGTCGTCAGCGTGACGAGCCGCGGCTCGCCGACCGCGACGATCAGGTTGGTGTTGCTCGACGGGTAGTAGGTCTTGTCGAGCAGGTTCTTCACGTTGAGCTGGAAGCGCGTCGGGAACTTGCCGATCGTCGTTTCATAGGCCGCGAATGCGTCGACGGTCACGTAGCCGGGCAGCGTGAAGCTGTTCGCGGTGTCGCCGGAGCGTGCACCGACAAGACGTGCGCCGCCGCCGAAGCGCCAGCGGCCGGGCAGGTTCGCGATCGCCGTGTCGTACACCGCGAACAGGCTGCCCGTGTGGCGCGCGACGTTGACGAGCGGCGTGTTGCTGTCGCGATCGTTCGCGTTCGTATAAGCGTAGCTGCCGATCACGCTCAGGTGGCGCGTGATCTGCCCCGCGACGTCGAGCTCGATCCCGCGCGAGCGCGCGGTGCCGATCGTCGACGTGAGATCGCCGACCGTGACCGCGACGTTGCGCTTGTCGATCTGGTAGACCGCGAGCGTGCCGGTGATCGCCGGCTTCAGGCTGAATTTCAGCCCGGCCTCGAGCACGCGGCCGTATTCCGGCGCGAGCGGCGCCGCGACGTTCGTGGCGACGTTCGGCTTGAACGAGCGGCTCACGTTTGCATACGCGGTCAGTGCCGGCGTGAGCGCATACGCGAGCCCGAACTGCGGCAGCCACACGTTGCCGCGCGAGCGGTCGGCGAACGCGAACGGCCGCCCCATCCCCGATTCCTGCTGCCAGTTTTCCCAGCGCAATCCGCCCGCCGCGGTGAGGCGGTCGGTGAGCTTCACCGAGTCCTGCACGACCATCGAATACGCATGCACCACCGAACGCGAATCGCTTTGCTTCGGGTTCGGCGTGCCGCCCGGCGCGAGCAGGTCGTACACGGGGTCGTACAGGTTGAAGCCCTTGGTCGCCTTGCCGCGGATCGTATCGCCGCGGAAGCTGCGCTGTCGCTCGTATTCGCTGCCGATGTAGAGCGCGTGGTGCATCCCGGCGAGCGTCACGTTGCCGAGCAGGCCGAGCGTCGCGATCTGGTCGGAATCGTTGCGCCCGAGGTTTGCATCGGACGAGCGCGTCAGTGCGCCGGTCGTGCTGTTGAACGCGGTGGCGCGGGTGATGTATTGGTCGTAGCGATCGCGGCCCCAGCCGTAAGTCGCGCGCACGCGCCACGCATCGGAGAAGCGGTGCTCGATGCGCGCGCGCAGCGTTTCCTGGATGCCGTTGCTCTGCGACCACGCTTCCTCATAGCGGCGATAGCGCAGCGCGTCGTCGAGCTGGCCGTTCACGAGCACGGTGCCGCGATCGAACGGCGTCGTGTAGTCGACGTACTGGTAGCTGACGTCGATCGACGTGTTCGCGTCGTGCCACGACAGCGCGGGCGCGATCAGCGCGTCGCGCTGGCGGCCGAAGCTGCGCCAGTAGCGGCTCGTGTCGTACTGGCCGGTCAGCCGGAACGCGAGCGTGCCGCCCGCGACCTGGCCCGGCTTGCCGAGCGGGCCCGTGAGATCGAACGTCGCGCTGCTGCCGCCGTGACTCGTACGCGAGGCGGAAATCGAGCCGCCGAACGTGTCTTCCGGCTTGCGCGTGACGAGGTTGATCACGCCGCCCGGATCCTGCATTCCGTAGAGCAGCGACGCCGGGCCCTTCAGCACTTCGACGCGGTCGATCGTCGCGAGATAGCTGTGCAGCACCGGCGTGCGCACGCCGTCGACGAGCACGGAGCCGTCGTTGTTCGACCCGAAGCCGCGCTTGATGAACGCGTCGCGTGTGCCGCCAAGCGTGTTGGTCTGCGTGACGCCGCTGATGTTGCCGAGCACGTCGTCGAGCGAGCGCGCCTGCTGGTCCTGCATCACGCTGCTGCTGACCACCGCGACCGATTGCGGAATCTCCTTGATCGAACGGTTGTCGCCGCCCGCGATGCTCGTGGTGCGCGGCTGATAGCCGACCGTCGGATCGACGGCTGCCGATGCGCTGACGCTGATGGCCGGGAGTTCGCGCGCGGGCGGTGCCGCGGGCGTGGAGGCGGAAGCGGCGGGCTCGGCGCCGGCGCGTTCGGCGGCGGACGCATGCGTGCCGCTCGCGACGCAAAGAGTAATCAGGGCAGGCAGGCTCGTGCGCCACGGACGCAGGGTCCGGGCACGGCGGGGCGTTCGACGGGATGGCATGAATCGATGCAGGAGGGAGTGCTAAGGATCGTGTCGCGGGCCGCAGCGTCTCGCCGCAGCCAAGGTGCGGATAATACATGTAATGAGAATCGTTTGCAATTGTAATGAGATGATCGGCGGCACGCCGCCCTTGGTTGCCGCGCTGTCGGCCGTCTGCTACCGTAGCGACCAAAATCAGACGCAGTGAAATTCAATGAGAGAGCCGGGGGCCGCACCATGTCATCTTCCTGTCACGTCGCGTTCAGCGCGACGCTGCGCACCGCACACGACCATGCGGGTGCTGAAGTGATCGCAGCCGTGTTCCGCCATTCGAACGATTAAAGCAACGGAAGCGAATTCATCGGGCGTTGCGCCGGGCAGCCGGCGCAGCGCCGCCTTCAATCACTTCAACCACCACGCTTGACGGGAGACCACCCATGAAGAAAATTTCCGCGCCGTTCGCGGCGGCCGCGCTTGCGGCGTGCACGATGCTGGCGGGCGTTCACCAGACCGCCTGTGCCGCGCCGGACACCGAGCCCGCGATCGACGCGCATTACGGCGCCGTGATCGAGGCCTATACGCAGGACATGGCCGCCGCGAAGACGAAGTACGACGGCAAGCGCCTCGCGTTCGTCGGTGCCGTGATCCGGATGGGCAGCGATCCGGGCGGCACCTATTTCGGCGCGCTGACGGCGGACGGCGACCAGTTCGACACGCATTTCGACGTGGCGGACCAGGATGCACTGAAGCCGAAATTCCCCGGCGGCGAGATCAAGCCGTTCGTCACGTCGGCGGCCTTCCGCTTCAGTTGCGTGAACGAAGGCTATATCGATGCGCCGGTGCTGCCGGGGTTGAAGCTCTCGCACTGCCGGCTCGCGAATTGAGGATGCCCGGCGCGGCGCCCGGTGTTCAGAACTTCTGCTGGATGCCGGCCATCACGCCGAGCTGGTTCATCCCGGTACCGACCGTCCCGCCGGCGGCGACCGCGTTCGCAGCCAGCGTGCTGTTGAACATGTAGCCCACCGACGTATAGACGGTCGTCCGCTTCGACAGGAAATAGTTCGCGCGGCCGACGAGCAGCGTGGCGTTCGTGCCGCCTTCGCGGCTTTCGCGGCGTTGCAGGTAGCGTACGCCCTGAAGGTCGAGCGCGAGGTAGGGCGTCGCATAGTACGTGCCGCCGGCAAACACGATATCGGCCTGCAGGTGTTCCGCCGCCGCGAGGTTGCGGCGGATCCATCCGGCGCCCAGTTTCGCGGGGCCGATCTTCACGTAGCCGGCGACGATGTCGCGCGTGTCGGTGTACGCCGGATTGTTCAGCGGCGCGAGCGCGCCACCGCCGCCGCGCATCACGTCGTGCGACGCGGCGAGCCCGAAATTGCTCGCGTCATACGCGAGCATCGCCGTGTATTGGCGGCAGGCGACGATGTCGCCGGGCACCTGTCCGGCGCAGCCCGTCGCCGACGGCCCTGCCGGCCCGGCCGCGTCGCGGCCGAAGCTGTAGGTGGCGCCGAGCGTCACGCCGTGGAACGTGCCCTTGTAGCCGATCGCATTGTCGCTGCGCGCGTTCGGCAGATAGGAGTCGAAATCCGCCATCGAGTGAATCGACGGGCCGATCACGTCGGCATTGGCCAGCACGATCATCGACATGTTCATCTGCCGGCCGAGGGTCAGCGCGCCGAACGGACTGTTCACGCCTACGTTCGCCTGTCGCCCGAACAGGCGCCCGCCGTAGTTCAGTGCGCCGGTGCCGGGCTGGAAGCCGTTTTCGAGCACGAAGAAGGCCTGGTAGCCGCCGCCGAGATCCTCCGTGCCTCTCAGCCCCCACCGTGACGGCACCTCGCCGGTCAGCGTCGGCATGCCCGTGAACGATCCGCCGCGCGCGGCGTTGTTGTAGTAGGACACGCCGGTATCGATGATGCCGTACAGCGTGACGCTGCTTTGCGCGCAGGCCGGTCCGGCCAGCGCCATCGCCGTCGCGAGTGCGACGCCCAGTTTCGTTTTCATGCTGTCTCCAAACAGTATGTAGATATGCTTATCGATTTTTTTAATGAACCGGACGTATCCGGAATGCCGGCGGGTATCGGCAGGACTGCGGGCGTTGCGTGTTACGACATCGCCGGGTCGCGTTGCCGGCGCGGTGCCGCGGCACGCGAGCCCGCCACGGCGACGGCGATTGCCGCGCCGGCCATCGGCACGAGGAACGCGAGATAGAGATGGGACACCGACCAGCCGTCGTCCAGCAGCGCACCGACCGTCATCGGCGACAGGATCGCGCCGAGGCGGCCGATGCCGACCGCGAGACCGATGCCGGTCGTGCGGATTTCGGCGGGGTACGGCGTCGGCGACAGCGCATACATGCCGGCTACGCACGCATTGATCACGGCGCCGAGGAACACCGCGACGGTCATTCCGATGCCGAGCGAGCCGGTGTTCGCGCCGAATAGGACCATCAGCGCGCCGCCGAGCAGCAGCGTCGCGCCCAAAAGGTTGCGCAGGCCGAACCGGGTCGACAGCAGGCTGAAGAGCGACGCGCCCGCAATGCCGCCGAGGTTGAGCAGTACGCCGCCGGTTACGCCCTGAGATGCCGACAGCCCTGCCTGGACCAGCAGCTTCGGCGTCCAGCTCACGACGAAGTAGAAGCTGCCCATCACGAGGAAGAACGCGATCCACAACGCGATCGTGCGGCGCGCGAGCGGTGCGCGCAGCACGGCTGTCCAGTTCGACGCGGGGCTCGCCGTGTCGATGGACGAGGTCGCGCTCGGCAGCGTGTCGATCGGTGCGCGCTTCATTCTCGCGAGGATGCGGTTGATTTTCTGCAGCGCGTTGTCCGGACGCCTCGCGAGCAGGAAATCGAGCGATTCCGGCAGCAGCGCGAGCACCATCGGGATCGACAGCAAGGTCAGGATGCCGCCGAACGCGAACACGCTGCGCCATCCCCACGTCGACAGCAGGTAGCCGGCAATGACACCGCCGGCGGTGGCGCCGATCGCGTAGCCGGCCGACTGCATGCCGATCGCGGCGCTGCGCCATTTGTTCGAGGCGTACTCGCCGCTGATCACGGTCAGGCTCGCCAGCATGCCGCCGATGCCGAGCCCCGTGTACGCACGCGCGACCGCGAGTTGCAGCGTGCTGTGCGTGGCTGCGCAGGCGAGCATCCCGGTCGAGATCACGGCGAGGCAGAGCAGGATGATGCGGCGGCGGCCGACGCGGTCGGCCAGCGGCGCGATCAGCACCGAGCCGACGCCCATGCCGGCCAGCCCGGCGCTCAACAGCAGGCCGATTTCCTTGCCGCTCAGTTTCCATTCGGCCGCCAGGTGCGGCGCGGCAAACGCGATGGCCAGCACGTCGAAGCCATCGAGCATGTTCAGCACGACACAGGCTGCGACAGCCATCGTCTGGAACGCGCTCATCGGGGATTCGTCGAGCGTATTGCGGATATTTGCGCTCACGTCAAAGACCCTTTAAAAAATAGTATGACTAATCAAATGGGATGGAATCGCAGCCGGCGTTAGCGGATAGGGCAAAAGCGAATGCGTGGGCTGACCGGTCTTCCGGGGAAACGCCCGACGCAACCGGCAGGCGTCGCTTGCGCGCCGGCGCGATGCTTACGCGGGTTCGGGTTGCGGCAGCAGCCGCTCGATCACGCGCCGCGCGCGATTGGGGCCTGCATCGACGTGAATGTCGATCTGGCGACCGTCCGGAAACCGCAGCTGATTCCGGTATTGCGCTTCGATCACGGTCTTGTCCTCGTCGAACGTCGCCGCGGATTGCTCGATGACCGTTTGCGCGACGCGCTCGACGTCGTGCTGCGGATTGGTCGCGACGGTCCAGAAGTAGTGCGTCGTCGTTTCCGTTTCGGGCGTGATGCCGTGGAAGCCGCGCATGTGAAAGCCGCCGCGCGCCGGATCGTGCAGGTCGCCGGTGCCGGCGTCCATCGCGCCGGTCCAGATCCGGATGTGCGACACGTGGAACTCGATTTCCTGCCAGCGATCGACGCGGCCCGCGAACGGCCATGCGGCGGTGTAGGTCGGCGGCGGGACGGAATCCGGCATCCGGCGGACCAGCGTCACCGTGTCGCCGTCGCTGCTGACGCGGGTTTCCGCGCCCATGTGCAGCGGCGCGTTGCCGCCGATCGTTTTCAGATGGACATAGCCGAGATGGCTCAGGTCCATCAGGTTGTCGTGAATCAGTTGATACGGCGCGTCGTAATGGTAGTTGCCGCCGCCGAACCGGTATTGCGGATCCGTGTGAAACGCGTAGCGCGGCGGCGCGCAGGTCGGTTGCGCGTGCGCGTCGGCGCCGATCCAGATCCACACGATCGCGTCCTGCTCCTGCACCGGATACGACGATACGCATGCCTTGGCCGGAATCCGGTCCTGCCCGGGAATCTCCACGCAGGCGCCGCCGCGATCGTACAGCAGGCCGTGATAACCACAGCGCAGGCCGCGCGCTTCGAGCGAGCCGCACGACAGCGGCAGCGACTTGTGGCAGCAGCGATCCTCCAGTGCACCGACTTCCCCGGACGGCAACCGGAACAGGACGACCGGGCGGCCAAGCAGCGTGCGGGCGATGGGTTTGTCCGTCAGCTCGGACGACAGCGCGGCGACCCACCATCGGTCGATCGGGAATCGAGTCGTATTGATCGGTGGTCGGGCATGGTGCTCCATTGATCGTCTCCAGTATTGTGGTTGGCCGCCGCGGGGCGGGCGGTCCGTCTACAGATCGAGTACCAGCAGGTCGCTTCGCGATCGCGAACAGCACGGCATGAACTGGTCGCCGGCCGCTTGTTCCGCTTCCGTCAGATACGAATCGCGATGATCGGGCTCACCTTGCAGCACACGCGTCACGCAGGTGCCGCATACGCCTTGCTCGCACGACGTCAGCACGTCGACGCCGTTCGCCGCCAGCGCTGCGATGACCGTGCATTCGGCCGGCACGTCGATCACCTTGCGGCTGCTCGCGAGCCGGACCTGGAACGCACGGTCCGAGCCGGTCGACGCAACCGCGCCGCCGAAGAATTCGTAGTGCAGTCGCGTTTCGGCCCAGTTGCGCTCGCGCGCGGCGTTCAGCACCGCATCCATGAAGCCGCGCGGCCCGCATACGTACAGGTGTGTGCCGTCGGGCGCCGCGGCGAGCACGGCGGCCAGGTCGAAGCGTTGCGCGGGGTCGCCGTCGTCGACGTGGAAGCGGGCGCGGTCATGGAACCCGGCTGCATTGATCCGCTCGACGAACGCCATACGGTCGGTCGAGCGCGCGCAGTAGTGCATGTCGAACGGCATGCTGGAGGAGAACAGCCGTTCCGCCATGCTGAGGATCGGCGTGACGCCGATCCCGCCCGCGAGCAGCAGGTGGTGCGGTGCGTCGGGGGCGAGCGGAAACTGATTGCGCGGGATGCCGATCCGCACGGTATCGCCTTGCCGGACTTCGTCGTGAATGGCGCGCGACCCGCCGCGACCGTCGGCATCGCGCAGCACCGCGATCTGATAGCGGTCGCCGTGCGCCGGGTGATTGCACAGCGAATACTGGCGCACGAGGCCGCCCGGCAAATGCACGTCGATATGGGCGCCGGCGTCGAAGCGCGGTAACGGCGAACCGTCATCGCTGACGAATTCGAAGCCGCAGATGTCGCGTGCTTCCTGCCACTTGCGGGCGACCCGGACCGTCAGCGTCGCGGTGCTCATGATGCCTCCCTGATCTGCGCGACCGGAATGACGGGCCGCGACGGGCTCGACGCGTTCTCGTCGGCGAGCAGCCGCTCGATCACCTTGCGCGACAGCACGCCGCCGGCGTCGATGTTGAGCTTGAGCAGCTTGCGGTCCGGCCACTGCTCGAGGTTGCGCTGCTGGCGCTCGAGCATCTCGAGATCCTCGGCGAAGATCTTGCCCTGGCCTTCGCGGATCTCGGCCGTCAGCGCGTGATCGTCGGGCCGGAAGTTGCGCGCCATTCCCCAGAAGTACCAGATCGACGTGTCCGTCTCGGGCGTGATGAAGTCGACCACGATCGACGATGCCTTCAGGTCGGCCGGCGCGTCGTAGCTGCCGTGGCCCGCATGCGCGACGCCCACTTCGATCATCACGTGGCTCGGCGGCGTGAAGCGGCAGATCTGCCAGCGATCGACCGGCACGTCGTCGGCCAGCCCGTTGCCGCGCAGCGCCATCTGCCAGAACGGCGGCGGCATCACGTTTTCCATGAAACGGCTCGTGACGATTTCGTCGCCGTGGCTGGTCGTCTTCGGCGGCGCTTCGTCGATTTCCTTCTGGCCGATGCTCGTCGCATGCACGTACGTTTCGTGCGTGAGATCCATCAGGTTGTCGATCATCAGCCGGTAGTCGCAACGGATGTGATACAGGCCGCCGCCGTGGGCCCAGGCCGGATCCTCCGCCCACGCCAGCGCGGGCAGTCTGGCGGGATCGGCTGCCGCCGCATCGCCCGGCCAGACCCAGATGAATCCGTACCGCTCGACCGCCGGGAAGCTGCGAATCGGCGGGAAGCCGCCGACGCGCTGGCCCGGCATGCCGGCCACCTTGCCGTTGCAGCCCATTTCCAGCCCGTGGTAGCCGCACACGAGCACGCCGTCGCGCACGAATCCGAGCGACAGCGGCGCGCCGCGGTGCGGGCAGAAGTCCTCGAGCGCGGCGACCTGGCCGTCCGCCGCCCGGTAAAACACCATCGATTCGTTGCAGATCTTGCGGCCCAGCGGCTTGCCGTCGATTTCATCGGGCGTGCATGCCACATACCAAGCGTTCTTGAGAAACACGTTCATCGTCTCCTTCAGGGCGGTGCCGCCGGTACGCGGCATCTCGTCATTCCGTGTACTGAATGACATTCAGTGTACTCATCGTCATTGGCTGGATCAAGGCGAGCGGTATACTGGTTTTCCCGGGAAATGGCGCGAGGCAGCGTCATGCCGTCGGCGCGCGCAACCGGCTCGCGCCGCTTATGTCATCGACTCATTCATGAAGAAAACGAATCCCGCCGACGCGCCGGCTTTCCCGCTCGACCTGTACGACGAACCCGGGCACCTGATCCGGCGCGCACACCAGATCGCGGTGGCGATGTTCTACGAGAAGCTGGGCCGGGACGTGACGCCGGTGCAGTACGCGGTTCTGCGGATGCTCTACGAGTGCCCGGGGCTCGATCAGGTGACGCTCGCGCAGCGGGTGGCGCTCGACACGTCGACGACTGCGGATCTCGCGGTCCGGCTCGAGGCGAAGGGATTGATCGTGCGCGAAGTGCTGCCGCGGCGTCAGCGCCGCTTGTTGCTGACGCCGGCGGGCGTCGAACTGCTCACGCATCTGATTCCGTCGGTGAAGGAGCTGCGTGCGGGCCTGTTCGACGGGATGGGAGAGGACGATTCGCAGGAACTGGTGCGCCTGTTGCGCAAGTTCGTCCATTTGAACAACGAGCAGAGCCGCGCGCCGCTGCGTGTCAGCGAAGAGTCGTAGCGGCCCCGCACCCCGCGACGGCGGGGAAGCGGCGATGAGGCGGCGGGCGCGCTGCCCGCCCGCGCGTCACCTGCGCGCGCTTTCGCCTTCCAGCCGCCGCACGGCTTCCGCCACTTCGTTCCTGAAGCGCACGAGCGCCGCCTGCTCCGGCGCCGGCGGCTGCACGGCGGCCCACAGCATGTCGACGAGCTGCGTGGCCGTCGTTTCCGTGTCGAGCTTGCGGTGCCCGAGGATCGCATCCCACAGCACGTGCTCGATCGGCCCGAACACCATCGAGCGCAGCAGGCTCAGCGGCAGGTCGGTACGCACCTGCCCGGCCGCCTGGCCGCGCGCAAGCACGTCCATCAGCGGCGCGGTGTAGCGGCGCTGCAGCGCGGTGAGCTCGTCGCTCAGCGCATGCTGCTTTGCGCGGCCTTCCGACAGCACCAGCGCGCACAGGCCCGTGCCGTTCACCAGCATCAGCCGCAGGTGGGTGCGCACGATGAACGCGAACTGCTGCTGCACCGACGCGTCCTGCGGCACCCCGCGTTCGAACGCGGCGATGTTTTCGTCATACCAATCCGCGATGACCCGCGCGCACAGCTCGCGCTTGCCGCGGAAGTAGCTGAACACCGTCGCCTCCGAGACGCCCACGCGCTGCGCGATCTCGGCGGCCGTCGCATGCTCGTAACCTTTTTCGGCGAACACTTCCCGGCCGGCGCGCAGAATGTCCTGCACGCGTTGCTGGGATTTGCGCCCGG
Source organism: Burkholderia sp. Ac-20344 (assembly GCF_017104975.1). Classification (NCBI taxonomy): domain Bacteria; kingdom Pseudomonadati; phylum Pseudomonadota; class Betaproteobacteria; order Burkholderiales; family Burkholderiaceae; genus Burkholderia; species Burkholderia sp. Ac-20344. The sequence continues at coordinate 39,444 of NZ_JAAGPP010000014.1, read as the reverse complement.
CGGGCGCGCGCGGCGGGTCGGCGCGGTCGGCTTTGACGGTGGCGGTCATGGTGTCGGCAGTAGCGGCTGTCATCCGGTCATGATAGCTGAGTGTCACTCAAAAAACTATTGACGCCGAACCGGACGAGGCGCGAAAATGTGCAAAATTTACGCTGTATTGGTCAATGAATATGAGCATTCATTCGATTTGAGCGAAACTCAGAAATCGGTGGATGCCACACATTTTCTGGAGACGGAGGAGACATGATCAACCTGCCCGGTGTGCAATTCATGCTCGGTGAAGACATCGAGATGCTGCGCGACGCCGTCGCGGCGTTCGCGGCGAAGGAAATCACGCCGCGCGCGGCGGAGGTCGACCGCACCGACCAGTTTCCGATGGATCTGTGGAAGAAGTTCGGCGATCTCGGCGTGCTCGGCATGACGGTGGCCGAGGAATACGGCGGCGCGAACATGGGCTACACCGCGCACATGGTCGCGATGGAAGAGATCTCGCGCGCATCGGCATCGATCGGCCTGTCGTACGGCGCGCACTCGAACCTGTGCGTGAACCAGATCCACCGCAACGGCACCGACGCGCAGAAGCAGAAATACCTGCCGAAGCTCGTGTCGGGCGAACACATCGGCGCGCTCGCAATGAGCGAGCCGAACGCCGGTTCCGACGTCGTCAGCATGAAGCTGCGCGCCGACAAGCGCGGCGATCGCTACGTGCTGAACGGCACGAAGATGTGGATCACCAACGGCCCCGATTGCGACACGCTCGTCGTCTACGCGAAGACGGACGTCGAAGCCAACTCGCGCGGCATCACCGCGTTCATCGTCGAGAAGGGCATGAAGGGCTTCTCGGTCGCGCAGAAGCTCGACAAGCTCGGCATGCGCGGCTCGCACACGGGCGAGCTGGTGTTCCAGGACGTCGAAGTGCCGGAGGAGAACATCCTCGGCCAGCTCAACGGCGGCGTGAAGGTGCTGATGAGCGGCCTCGACTACGAACGCGCGGTGCTGTCGGGCGGCCCGACGGGCATCATGGCCGCGTGCCTCGACGCGGTGGTGCCGTATATCCACGACCGCAAGCAGTTCGGCCAGGCGATCGGCGAATTCCAGCTGATCCAGGGCAAGGTCGCCGACATGTACACCACGTTCCAGGCGTGCCGCGCGTACCTGTACGCGGTGGGCCGCCACCTGGATTCGGCGGGCAGCGACCACATCCGGCAGGTGCGCAAGGACTGCGCGGGCGTGATCCTCTATACGGCCGAGAAGGCGACGTGGATGGCCGGCGAGGCGATCCAGATCCTCGGCGGCAACGGCTACATCAACGAATACCCCGTCGGGCGCCTGTGGCGCGATGCGAAGCTGTACGAGATCGGCGCCGGCACGAGCGAGATCCGCCGGATGCTGATCGGCCGCGAGCTGTTCGCGGAAACGATGTAACGCCTCACGTCACGCGAACGGAGCCCCGTCGATGCCGATCATCGAATCGAAACTGAACCCGCGCTCGGAAGACTTCCGCGCGAATGCCGCCGCGCTCGAGGCGGTCGTCGCCGACCTGCGCGCGAAGATCGAACAGCTCGCGCAGGGCGGCGGCCAGGCCGCGCGCGACAAGCACCTGTCGCGCGGCAAGCTGCTGCCGCGCGACCGCATCGCGCAACTGCTCGATCCGGGCGCGCCGTTCCTCGAGTTCTCGCAGCTCGCGGCGAACGGCATGTACAACGACGAAGCGCCGGGCTCGGGCGTCATCACCGGGATCGGCCGGATCGCCGGCCGCGAGTGCGTGATCGTGTGCAACGACGCGACGGTCAAGGGCGGCACCTACTACCCGATCACGGTGAAGAAGCACGTGCGCGCGCAGGAGATCGCCGCGGAAAACCGGCTGCCGTGCGTGTACCTCGTCGATTCGGGCGGCGCGAACCTGCCGAACCAGGACGACGTGTTTCCCGATCGCGACCACTTCGGCCGCATCTTCTTCAACCAGGCGACGATGTCGGCCGCGGGGATCGCGCAGATCGCCGTCGTGATGGGCTCGTGCACGGCGGGCGGCGCGTACGTGCCCGCGATGAGCGACGAGTCGATCATCGTGAAGGAGCAGGGCACGATTTTCCTCGGCGGGCCGCCGCTCGTGAAGGCCGCGACCGGCGAGGAAGTGAGCGCCGAGGATCTCGGCGGCGGCGACGTGCATACGCGCCTGTCGGGCGTGGCCGACCATCTCGCGCAGAACGACGCGCATGCGCTGTCGATCGCGCGCAACATCGTCGATCATCTCGCGCCGAAGATCGCGTCGCCGGTGGCGCTGCGCGAGCCGAAGCCGCCGCGCTACGACGCGAAGAGCCTGTACGGCGTGATTCCGGTCGATACGCGCAAGCCGTTCGACGTGCGCGAAGTGATCGCACGCATCGTCGACGATTCCGAATTCGACGAATTCAAGGCGCGCTACGGCACGACGCTCGTCACGGGCTTCGCGCACATCTGGGGCCACCCGGTCGGGATCGTCGCGAACAACGGCATCCTGTTCTCGGAATCGGCGGTGAAGGGCGCGCATTTCATCGAGCTGTGCTGCCAGCGCAAGATTCCGCTCGTGTTCCTGCAGAACATCACGGGCTTCATGGTCGGGCGCAAGTACGAGAACGAAGGCATCGCGCGGCACGGCGCGAAGATGGTGACGGCCGTGTCGAACGCGAAGGTGCCCAAGTTCACGGTGATCATCGGCGGCTCGTTCGGCGCCGGCAACTACGGGATGTGCGGCCGCGCCTTCGCGCCGCGCTTCCTGTGGATGTGGCCGAACGCGCGGATCTCGGTGATGGGCGGCGAGCAGGCCGCATCGGTGCTCGCGACGGTGCGCCGCGACGGCATCGAGGCGAAGGGCGGTTCGTGGTCGGCCGACGAGGAAGAAGCGTTCAAGCAGCCGATCCGCGACCAGTACGAGCGCCAGGGCCATCCGTACTACGCGAGCGCACGGTTGTGGGACGACGGCGTGATCGATCCCGCGCAGACGCGCGACGTGCTGGGCCTCGGCCTCGCTGCGTCGATGAACGCGCCGATCGACGAGACGCGCTTCGGCGTGTTCCGCATGTAACGGCCGGGAGGGCTGAACGATGCGATACGAAACGATCAAGGTCCGTGAAGCCAGCCGCGTGGCGACCGTCACGCTCGCGCGTCCCGACGTGCGCAACGCGTTCAACGAGACGACGATCGCCGAGCTGACCACCGCGTTCGAATGGCTCGACGCGCACGAAGGCGTGCGTGCGATCGTGCTCGCCGCGGAAGGCGCGGCGTTCTGCGCGGGTGCGGACCTGAACTGGATGAAGAAGATGGCCGGTTACTCGGACGACGAGAACCGTGCCGATGCGCGCAAGCTCGCGCGGATGCTCGAGGCGATCCATCGCTGCGGCAAGCCGGTGATCGCACGCGTGCATGGCGACGCGTATGCGGGCGGCGTGGGGCTGGTGGCGGCGGCCGACATCGCAATCGCCGCCGACGGCGTGAAGTTCTGCCTGTCGGAAGCGCGGCTCGGGCTGATCCCCGCGACGATCGCGCCGTACGTGGTGCGTGCGATGGGCGAGCGCGCGGCGCGCCGCTACTTCACGACGGCCGAGGTGTTCGACAGCGCGCGTGCGGCGTCGCTCGGCTTCATTCACGACGCGGTGCCCGCCGAGGCGCTCGACGACACGGTCGCGAAGCTGGCCGCGACGCTCGTCGCGAACGGCCCCGACGCGGTGAAGGCGTGCAAGCGGCTCGTCGCCGATGTGGCCGGCCGCCCGCTCGACGCGACGCTGATCGAGCAGACCGCCGACTGGATCGCGCGAACCCGTGCCGGCGTGGAAGCGCGCGAAGGGATTGCGTCCTTCCTCGAAAAGCGCACGCCGTCGTGGCGTGAATGATCGCGCAGCGCGCGTGACCCACTCTTTCCGGACGACACCGAAGCCATGTTCGACAAGATTCTGATCGCCAACCGCGGTGAAATCGCGTGCCGCGTCGCCGCGACGTGCAAACGTCTCGGGATCGCGAGCGTCGCCGTCTATTCCGACGCGGACGCGAACGCGAAGCACGTGGCCGCGTGCGACGAAGCCGTGCACATCGGCGGCTCGGCCGCGGTCGACAGCTACCTGCGCATCGAGCGCATCATCGAAGCCGCGCGCGCCACCGGCGCGCAGGCGATCCACCCCGGCTACGGCTTTCTGTCGGAGAACGAAGATTTCGCGCACGCGTGCGAGGCGGCCGGCATCGTCTTCATCGGGCCGCCGGTCGACGCGATCGCGGCGATGGGTTCGAAGGCCGCCGCGAAGGCGCTGATGCACGCGGCCGCCGTGCCGCTCGTGCCCGGCTATCACGGCGACGACCAGGACGCGGCCAACCTGCATCGCGAAGCCGACGCGATCGGCTATCCGGTGCTGCTGAAGGCCAGCGCGGGCGGTGGCGGCAAGGGGATGCGCGTGGTCGAGCGCTCCGACGATTTCCCGGCGGCGCTCGCGTCGTGCCAGCGCGAAGCCGCGAGCAGCTTCGGCAACGATCGCGTGCTGATCGAGAAATACCTGATGCGCCCGCGCCACGTCGAGGTGCAGGTGTTCGGCGACACGCACGGCAATACCGTGTACCTGTTCGACCGCGACTGCTCGGTGCAGCGTCGTCACCAGAAGGTGCTCGAGGAAGCGCCGGCGCCGGGCCTGCCCGGCGACGTGCGCCGCGCGATGGGCGAAGCGGCCGTTGCGGCCGCGCGTGCGGTCGGCTATGTCGGCGCGGGCACCGTCGAATTCATCATGACGGGCGACGCGTTCTACTTCATGGAAATGAACACGCGCCTGCAGGTCGAGCATCCGGTCACCGAGATGGTCACGGGGCTCGATCTCGTCGAATGGCAACTGCGCGTCGCATCCGGCGAGCCGCTGCCGCTGAAGCAGGACGAACTGCGCGTGCAGGGTCATGCACTCGAGGCGCGCCTCTATGCGGAGCACCCGGCGCGCGGCTTCCTGCCGTCGACGGGCACGCTGAAGCATCTGCGGCTGCCGGAAGGTGTCGAGTTCGCGATCGGTGCATCGGTGCGCGTCGACAGCGGCGTGCGCGAAGGCGATGCGATCACGCCGTTCTACGATCCGATGATCGCGAAGCTGATCGTCCATGGCGCGGACCGCGCGGAAGCGCTGGGCCTGATGCTGCGCGCGCTGCGTGCATGCGAGGTGGTCGGCCTGCACACGAACGCCGCGTTCCTGCAGCGGATCGTTGCGTGCGAACCGTTCGCGACGGCCGATCTGGACACGGGCCTGATCGAGCGCAACCACGACGCGCTGTTCGCGCCGCAAGAGCCGCCGCGCGCGATGCTTGCGTTCGCGTGCGCGGCGCTGCTCGCACGCGAACGCGGCGCGGCCGCGCAGGGTTCGTCGCCGTGGGGCGCGCTGCCGGACTGGCGGCTGAACGGCGGCTATCGCCGCACGCTCGAATGGCATGCGGCCGAGCGCGAAGCCGACGTAACGGTCACGTACGAAGATGACGGCGCCGGTGCGCGCGTCGCGACCGGCGACGCAGCTGCGCAACCGTTCGCGTGGACGCGTGGCGCCACGCCGCTCGATTTCGACGTGACGCTCGGCGGCGTGCGCAGCAGCGGCCGCGTGTATGCGGACGGCGACAACTTCCACGTGTTCACGCAGGGCACGGCCGAGACGTTCGAATGGCGCAACCTGCTCGCACACGCGGGCGACGCGGAGCAGGGCGGCGGCCGCCTGACCGCGCCGATGCCCGGCAAGGTGATCGCGGTGCTGGTCGAGCCCGGCCAGAAGGTCGAGGCGGGCACGCCGCTGATCGTGATGGAAGCGATGAAGATGGAGCACACGATCGGTGCACCGAATGCGGGCGTCGTCGCGGAAGTGTTGTACGGCGTCGGCGACCAGGTTTCGGATGGCGCGCAGTTGCTGATGATGGCGGAAGGCTGAGCGTTGCATACGCGTGAGGGCCGTTGCCGGCTCTCGCGCACGGGCCATCATGCCCCCGTGTTACCGGAGCGTTCCCGACGCTACCCGGCTGCGAATACCTGATGTGCGTGCATCGGGACGAGATCGCATTCTTGCGTGGTGACCGTCGTTCTCGTCGCGTTTAAAAAAGCCAATAATCTGCGCGTCGCGTCTTCAAGATCTTTGGATCATCCCGGGATGCTCGCCGGTGACCGGTGCGCTCGACTCGCGCTGTCGTGTTGCCTTGCACCGGCTTGCGTGTTGCAACAGTGGTTCAAAGATCGAAACCGGCCCCGCCCGAACCTCTTCGCCAAAACGAACTTTTCCCGGTGTGCGTTGCGATGCGCACTACACGGGCCCGCCTGCAAGAAAGCGCTGCGTGATTGCCGCGGACCCCGTTGTCGTGACAGCGCGGCTTCGATATCGAGCGCACACGAAGCAGAAGCAGTACGCTTGGCCAACGAGCATCTTTCGAACGACTTACGGTCATCGTCGTTCTTGCCACATCCCCGCATGGCGCGCGCTGCGCGCACGTCGATCTTCCCTCCACTCGACACCGTCGTGTAACAAGTCGAACATAGCATCTCGGCGTCGATATGACCGGCGCGGGTTCGCGTCCGCGTCACGTCATCATCCTCACGGAGAATCGTTATGCGAACGTCGGCCCTACGGCCTTTCGCGGTCGTCGGTCTGATCGCGTTGACCGCCGTCCTCGGCGCCTGCAACGACGACCTGACCGCCCCCGCCGCCCCCGGCGCGCAGCAGAAGGCCGCCTGCGGCGGCGGCGTGGTCGCCACCGCGCAGATGCGTTGCCCGCCCGGTTTCACCGCGCCTGCTTCCTCGCCCGCTTCCTGATCCCGGCTGTTTCCACCAGCAATCCAATCAAGAGCAACCCGCATGGCCACCCATTCGCGACGCGATTTTCTGAAGTTCTCCGCCGGCCTCGCCGGCGCGACCGCCGCCACCGCACTGCTTCCCGAATCGATCCGCAAGGCGCTGGCGATCGAGCCGAATACCGTGACGGGCACGATCCAGGATGTCCAGCACATCGTCGTGTTCATGCAGGAAAACCGCTCGTTCGACCACTACCTCGGTCACCTGAGCGGCGTGCGCGGCTACAACGACCGCTTCCCGGTCACGCTGCCGAACGGCAAGCCGGTGTGGTTCCAGCCGCGGCAGGAGGACAAGGCGAGCGTGATCGCGCCGTTCCGCTACGACACGACCAATCCGGGCGTCAACGCGCAATGTATCGGCGGCCTGCCGCATACGTGGGCGACGACGCACGGCGCGATCGACAACGGCCGCGCGGACCAGTGGGCGGTGCAGAAGTCGAACATGACGATGGGCTACCACGTCCGCGACGACATTCCGTTCCATTACGCGCTCGCGGATGCGTTCACCGTGTGCGACAACTACTTCTGCTCGATTCCGGGCAACACGCACCCGAACCGCATGTACCTGATGACGGGCATGGTCGATCCGCTCGGCACGGGCGGCGGCCCGCTGCTCGACAACACCGACTACATCGACAACCCGTTCGACAAGATCCAGTTGCCGCCCTTCAGCTGGACGACCTATCCGGAACGCCTCGAGAAGGCGGGCATCTCGTGGCAGATCTACCAGCAGGGCACCGGGTTCGACAACTTCACCGGCAACTACGGCACGAACATGCTCGCGTGCTTCAACAACTTCGTGAATGCGCCGGCCGGCTCGTCGCTGCAGACGCGCGGGATGAGCACGCGCCCGATCACGCAGCTGAAGGCCGACGTGCAGGCGAACGCGCTGCCGCAGGTGTCGTGGCTGCTGCCGCCCGCCGCGTATTCGGAGCATCCGAAGTTCACGCCGCTGTACGGCGCGTACTACCTGTCGACGATCCTCGATGCGCTGACGTCGAATCCGGAGGTATGGAGCAAGACCGTCCTGCTCGTCATGTACGACGAGAACGACGGCTTCTTCGATCACGTCGTGCCGCCGTCGGCACCGACGCTGCCGGGCTCCGGCATGAGCACCGTGGATGTCTCGCTCGAGCGGCACAACGTCGTGACGTCGACGCAGACCGGCACGTATACGGCCGACAACCTGCCGTACGGCCTCGGCCCGCGCGTGCCGATGTTCGTGGTCTCGCCGTGGTCGAAGGGCGGCTTCGTCTGCTCGCAGGTCTTCGATCACACGTCGGTGCTGCAATTCATCGAGGCGCGTTTCGGCGTGATGGAAACGAACATCTCGCCGTGGCGCCGCGCGATCTGCGGCGACCTGACGTCGGCGCTCGACTTCTCGAAATCGGATGCCACGCTGCCGACCCTGCCGAGCACGCAGGCGTATGTCGCGCAGGCGGACCTGCAGTGCTCGCGCGCGTCGTCGCAGACTGCGCCGGCCAGCACCGCGCAGCAGGTCGTGACCGCGCAGGAGCCCGGCACGCGGCCGGCGCGCGCGCTGCCGTACGAACTGCATGTGACCGGCCAGCTCCAGGCGCAAGGTTATGCGCTGACGTTCGCGAACACCGGTACGCAGGGCGCGCACTTCTGGGTCTATACGGGCGACGCGACCGCGATGCCGCGCCGCTACACGGTCGAAGCGGGCAAGCAGCTGACCGATACATGGGCGCTCGATGCGAACGGCAACTACCTGGTGAGCGTGTGGGGGCCGAACGGCTATTTCCGGCGCTTCGCGGGATCGGCCGCTGCGGATGCCGGCGCGAAGCCCGAAATCACGCCGTGCTACGACACCGCCAACGGCGACGTGTACGTGACGATCGCCAACGCGGGCACCGGCGCGCTCACGGTCACGGCAACCGATGTCGCGTACGGCGGGGCAGCGCGCACGCTCACGGTTCCGGCGGGGCAGCGCGTGGAAGCGCACTGGGATCTGTCGTGCAGCAGCCACTGGTACGACCTGCAGTTCGCGGTGGCGGGGAACGCGGGCTGGATGCGCCGCATCGCGGGGCACGTCGAAACCGGCAAGCCCAGCCTCACCGACCCGGCCGCCGTGGCGCCGACGATCGCGGCGATCTGACGGTCATCCGTGTGAGCCGGCCATGCGCCGGCAAGCGACGAGGGCCTTCGCGGGGCCGCGCCGGCTTCCGGCTCCGCGAGCGTTCGTCGATCGTGAAAAAGGCGCCACATTGCGCCTTTTTCATTCATCGCGCAAGCAGGATGCATGGACTGGGGATCCAATCACGCCCGCGAAATCAGATCGGGCGAAATACGGCATATTGGTCGCCATCGATTTTTTCCATGTACCGGGAGTCATGGAGCGTCAGGTTGACTGGCTGAAGCAACTTTTCGTTGGCGGCCTCCGGTTCGCTGTTGGCGCGCGTATTGAACAGATTCGAACCGTTTGCCGAGTTCACGAGAGAATCGAGACGCATCGCGTTCCAGTCGAGGTGCCCTCTGAGCAGGTAAAAGTGCATGATCCCGCATTGCTGGTGCGCCCAGAAGTCATGCCACGTGAACGAATCGGGCCGCCAGACGGAGTTGTGGCTCTCGAAGTACGAGGCGCCGCTCATCGGCATGCACTCGGGGGTCGAGATGATGATGTATCGCGACCGATAGTTGAGGAATTCCAGTAAATCGCGACCGTGAGAGTGGCGCATGTGTTCAATGACATCGCCCAGAATGACCGTGTCGTACGAGTCGCCGGATCGTTCATAAAGCGTGTCGCTGACGCCGGAAATGATGTCGTCGTACCCGTTCTCGATCAGGAACGGATGGGTCTCCTCGTCGCATTCCAGTGCCGTAAATCGGCAATCCGGCACGACCTTCTTGAGCAAGCGCCCGTATTTCCCGCCCCCGGCCCCGATATCCAGGATTCTGTTCGGGTTGATCGACTTGACCAGATGCTGAGTGAGTTGATCAAACGTTGGCCACGAATACCCGATCTGTTCCAATTTGACCTCCCGTCAAGGCTGGTTTGAGAAATTGATCGTAGTTAGGTAACGGATTCCCGCATTCGTGCGTCGTCGCCCGCACTTGAAGGGTGACGGCGCAGACGCCGCGATCAACGGCTCGAGGACCCATTACAACGCATCGCTTGCCTGTCGTCCCGACATCCCGCGAACCGTACGGCCGGGCAGAACAATCGTCCAGCAGGGTCGGCCGCGCCCGACGAGGGCATCAGCGCAGCACGCCGTCGTCATGCGCCATCATCAGCGCCCGCATCGCGGACCACATCCCGTAGTAATGCACGATGTAGCTGTCCGCGCGGCGAAACAGCCAGGGCGTGTTGACGCTGACGAGATCGGCCACGCCTTCGCCGTGCAATTGCCCGTCGTGCTCCATCGCGCGAATGAAATGCAACTGGTCGCCGTCGCTCGCGTAGACGCTCGACCGGTCGTGCAGCGCGGCGATCGTCGCCATCATGTCGTGCAGCATCGCGTCGTTGCGCCCGGTGCGCCGGAACGCCATCACGCCCGAGTTGAACGCCCACTGGCCGATGTCGTGCGCGAGCAGCCAGTCGCGGCCTTCGAGCAACGGCGCCAGCGCCTTCTGCTGGTCGGCGATCAGCACATCGGCATCGAGCCACACGACCCATTCATGATGCTGCAGGTACGCATGCAGCAGCCACGGCTTGAACCAGTTGCCGGTCGCGTTCAGGCCGATCTCGGCGGGAATGTCGCGATGCACGTAGAGCGTGTAGCCGTGTGCGTCGCAGTAGCGCCGGAAATTCCGTTCGGCGACGCGTGCATAGCTGCCGATGTTCGGCGTGTAGAGCGTCATCAACGCAATCGGGCGGCCCGGATTGTAGGTGCTGCGCTCGGCGGCTTCGTCCGGCGTGTTGGCGGCGTCGTGAGCGAACGAGAACATCGGCCGGCCGGCGGCACGGGATCGATTCACATACGCGACGAGCGTGTCGCGGAAGCGGGCCGTCGTGCCTTTCCGTTCGGGATCGTGCGGCGTGTCGTCGATGCTGATCGCGAACGTCGGTTCGCGGCTCCACATCGGATCGAGGTCGGGGCTGGTCGGCATGACCGGATACAGCCCGTCGATCGGCGTCATGTAGGGATGCGTGTCGAGCTCCGTGAACAGCGCGGCCTCCGATGTCAGCCGCGGCTCGCTGCCGAGCTTGCAGCGCTGCACGAGCCGCATCACGATCGCCCGCACGGCCGCCGTGTTGCGCCAGATCTGCACGTCGACCTGCGGCAGCGGGGGCGCGAACGCGTCGACGAACAGCATGTCGCGGCCGCTCATCAGGCGATCGAGTGCGACGGGCTCGATGATCGCCGCGTCTTCGCTGAGCAGCAGCACGAGTTCGTCGGGCTGCGCGCCGCGCAGCACATGGAGCAGCGATTCGTAGCGATACAGCGGCCGCAACGGCAGCGCCTGCGGCATCGCGGACGCGTCGACGATTTCGTGGCGATACCCGTGCGCTTGCGCATACAGCCGGTGATTCTCGAGGCTGGCGGGCGCATCGTGACTGAAATGGCTGAGGACGATCATCGCGCGCTCCGAAGGCCGCGCAGCGGGTGACGGCGGGTGGCCGGCGCGGCGAGTTCCGGTGCGGCATCGCGGCCGGGCACGCTTTGCCGCGCGTGCCACCCCTGTTCGTGATGGATTGCCCGGAAGACTTGCGCGGCGTCGCGTTCCATTCTGTCAGCCATTTTTTCAGCAGCGTTGCTGCGAGGTCGTGTTCTGCCCGCGCTGGATGCCGATACCGCCCGGCCCTCCCCGGCAACCCGGTAGCGCGGCTGGTCGCCGGAGTATCGCACAACCGTCTCGCGGATTTGCATGCGCGGGCCGCGCGCTGACCATCCCTGACAGTATGCGGCCGGCGCTCCGCTAGAATGCCGGGTTGCCGCCGGCGTGCGCCGCTTGACGCGAGCGGCGCTTCGCGCGCTACACTGCGTCCATTCCACCCCCATCCAACCTTCCATCCCGCCGACGATGACGTCCCCTGTCCTGAACGGCCTGCGCATCGGTATCACGATCGGCCTGCGTGCCCCCGACGAAAGCCTGTGGATCAACGGCATCAAGCAGAACGCGCTGTTTCTCGCGAAGCTGCTGATGGCGTCGCCGCACGGCTACCGCGTGACGCTGGTCAACACCACCGATGTACCGCTCACCGACGCGCTGCCGTGGGACCGCAACGTGTACGACACGCGCGCGTTCGCCGACATGAAGGATTCGCTCGACGTGGTGATCGAGCTCGGCGGGCAGGTCGACGGCGAGCAGACGGCCTACCTGAAGGCGCGCGGCGCGAAGCTCGTCAGCTACTGCTGCGGCGTCGAGTACATCAACGCGATGGAATCGATGCTGTTCGGCCGCCGGCTGTGGGATTCGCTGTTCATCAACCGCGGCTACGACGAGGTGTGGGCGATTCCGCAGATCGCGCCGTCGTCGCTGCCGTTCCTGCAGTCGCTGCGCCGCTGCCCGGGGCGGGTCGTGCCGTTCGTGTGGGATCCGATGTTCCTGAGCGCGCGCGCCGCGTCGCTGCCCGGGCACGGCGAATACCGGCCGCGCAGCGAGCCCGGCAAGCGTCTGACCGTGATGGAGCCGAATCACAACGTCGTGAAGTTCTGCGTGTATCCGATGCTGATCATCGATGAAGCGTATCGCCGCGACCCCGACGCGATCTGCTTCACGCACGTGACGAACGCGGACCGTCTCGCGCACGACAGCCCCGAATTCGTGATGCTGATGAACTACCTGGATATCGTGCAGGCAGGCAAGGCGAGCTTCGTCGGGCGCTTCGATACGCCGCTGTTCCTGGCCGACCTGACCGATATCGTCGTGTCGCACCAGTGGTCGAACCCGCTCAACTATTTCTATTTCGACGTGTGCTGGCAGGGCTATCCGCTCGTGCACAACGCGAGCCTCGCCCCCGATCTCGGCTACTACTACCCGGACAACGACGTGCAGCAGGGCGCCGATGCGCTGTTGCGCGCGCTGCATACGCACGATGACGACTGGGAAGCGTACACGCGGCGCCAGCGCGAGATCCTCGGCCGCTATACGTCGGCGAATCCGGCGCTCGTCGCTGAATACGACGCGCTGCTCGCGAACCTGGTCGGCGCATCGGCCGCTTAAGGCCCGATTTTCGCGCGGTGAACACCGTTGCGCCGCGGCCCGCCATCGGGATTGTCCCGCTCTAATGTCTGACGAAATAACGCCGTTAAAAAAGAAACCGCCGAACCTGATCGGCTCGACGGTTTTTGAAGGCACGAATTTGACGGCTCCGAGGGAAGTCCGTCAGAAATTATTTTAGAGGTTAACAAGTCTTTAAGATTGTTAAACATAGTTCAATCGATAATCATCATATGATTTAACTTGATATTATTGGTTCAAGGTAGTTTGATTCCGTTTATAAATTTAATAATTTGTTTGAAACGGAAAAATTGGATGCTGCGATGATCGAATGACGGACGACGTCCGCGCTGCGGCGGGCTTGGCAGCGGCAGCGACCGAGGGCGATGCTTCATGGGCCGGTATTTATCTGATCAATTGAAGAAACTCCTGATTTGCGAGGCACGCAAGTTTCGGGAAAATTGATTCGGGCAAGGTTGTCTGGATGAGAAGAATAAACGGCATCCGGATCGGGGTATCGCAATTTGCGTTAGTGTGACCTGCCGCACAGTCGGTATCGTGCATGCGTGGTGTATTTCAAGTAATCGAATATCGTTGAAAAATATCGAATTTGACGGCGCGCCGAAGCGAAAAGTACGCTCCCGGAAAAGATCGACATAACAGGATAGGCCGGGTAGGCGGCGGAGCGCGTCAGGGTCGGCTTGCTCCGCATGTTTCTTGAGGTCGAGCCGCGATCGGCGGCTCGCCATTTGCCGGAGCGCCGGATGAATGCGGTCGAAGCTCGCCTGGAGGCGAATCGGGAAGCGAATCGCGACGAAATCGATTTCGTGTTCGGCGCCCCCGACGATCATCCCGACCTCGCGTCGGTACGCAGTTTCGTGGAAAGCCGGCTCGGGTTCGCGCAAGAGCCCGTGTGCCGGGCCGACCTGTCGGGCGGTGTGCTGTACCGGGAATGCCTGGCGCGATTGCGGTGGGGCGAGCGCGATGTGCTGCCGCCGGTCGCGTTCCTGCCTCGCCTCGAGGCGCTCGGGCTGATGCGGTGGTTCGACCGGCTCGTGGTCGGCCGGATGATCGACGCGCTGCGCGCCGATCCGGTTGCCGTCTACGGTTGCAATGTCGCGGCAGCGAGCGCGGTGGTCGACGACGCGTGGCTCGCCATCTTCAGGCGGCTCGAGCGCGAGCCGTCGGTCGCGGCGCGGCTGGTGGTCGAGATTACGGAGACGGGGCCGCTGAATCCCGTCGCGGGTCGTTCGTTCGTGAACCGCTTCCGGCAGGCCGGGTGCCGCATCGCGATCGACGATTTCGGTGTCGGCTTCAGCGCATTGAACAACCTGGTGGTCGGCAATCCCGATATCGTGAAGCTCGACCGGTCGGTTCTGTCGATGATCAAGCGCAACGCGATCGGGCGTTACCAGTTCCGCCGGCTGATCGCGTTCGCGCATGAAGGTGCGCGGCACGTCGTCGTCGAAGGCGTGGAGAGCGAGGTCGACCGGCAGATCATCGTGGATGCCGGCGTTACCTGGGCGCAGGGCATCCGTTTTTCATGGCGGTCGCCGGCCGCCGCGTGACGGCGCGGGAACAGGCGAAGTGGCGTGCATGATGCACGCCGGTGTAGGGCGTGGCCGGCGCGTGGCCGGGACGAAACGCAAAGGGGCATGGGCATGGCGGAGACGAAGGCCGGAAGCGGAACGGGCACGCAGGCGGCCGGTGCGCGCGACCTCGTCGCGATCGCCGAGCTGGCCGACATGCTGTGGCAGCTGGGCGCCGAATCGACCGATGTGCCGATCGACGTCGCGCCGTATCTCGACGGCCTGAAGGCGATTGCGCGTCGCATTCAGCGGATGAGCTCGCTCGACGCCGGCAGCCGTGAGCTGGCAGCGCGGCACTATTACGCGGGTGTCATCGCGGGCGCGTGCGGCGACGATTCGGCGATCGCACGTGGCGTATCCGACAGCCTCGTCAAGCAATCCGGCGGCGCCAGCCGGCCGGCGGCGCGTTGCTTTGCCGTGCTCGCGCGCACGGGGCGGCGGCATGGCCGTGTGTTCGCCGCACAGAGCGGCGATCGGGTGCTGGTCTAGCGCCTGTTCGCGCCGGTAGCGAGCCCTGGCGCGGAGCGAGGCGCGCGGGCCGCGTCGACATCATCCGCGCGCAGCGGCCCCGACCGCGGCAAATCGATCGATCCTTCCCGAATCCGCCGAGCACGAACGCCATCGCGCGGACGACTGCGTCGTTCCATGACGCGCAGCGCCGGTTGATGACGAACGGACCGTGGATCGAATCGATCACGACGAAATGGCGGACGGTTCGATTCATCGGCGGTGGCGTGAGCTGAATGCGGTCAGCCGAGCGTACGGTCGGCGAACAGCTGCCGGATCTGCGCGGAATACGCGTGCACGTTGTGGTCGGCGAGCGTGTCGACCTGGTGCAGGCAGCGGCGGGCCGCGACTGCGTAATCGTCGAGCCGCCCGTCGTGCGTTTGCGCTGCGGTCGCGATCGCGCGCGCCGCGTCGAAGATCTCGAAGTCCGGGTAGTAGTAGCCGACGTCGCGCAGGAACGGCGAGTTGTGCACGAGCGGGTAGTTGCCGTACAGCGCGTCGTACAGCAGATAGTTGAGGCCGTTTTCCCAGTGGTGGGACACGACGATGTCGGTGTGGTGCGCGGCCCACGCGACAAATGGCGCGCGCACGTCGGCGGTTGCCTTGCCGTCGCGCACCATCTCGAGCCCGAGCGCGAGATGCTTGAAGGCGACGTTTTCCTTCTTGTCGAACGTGTTGGTCATGTACACGTGCTCGACGAGCTCCGGATGCTCGACGTAGCACGCGTTCGCGGCGAGCATCGGCACGATCGAACTTTTCACGACGTTCAGGTTCGGCTCGAAAAACGCGATGCGCTTCGCGGTGCCGTGGTTGCGATAGCCGAAGCGCGCTTTCAGTTCAGGATCGGCGTCGAGGCTGCGCTCGATGAAATACGGCGACCAGATGTGCGGCAGCTCGATCACCGGTGCGCGATAGACGGCCTGGAAATACGCGGCGCACGTGTGCATGTGCTGCGGATTGGTCCAGATCTCGTCGAACTGCACGCGGTTCGGGTTCGGCCGCCACGGGTTCTTCTCGAAGTTGATCGTCTCGACGGCGATCACGTAGTCGTTGCCGAAGCGGTACGACACGCACTTGCCGCCGCGCCGGCGCACGGCCTCCGTGTGGGTCGGATCGATGAACGCGTTCATCTCGATCAGCAGGTCGGTCTGGTGGACGACGGCCGACAGCGGCCGCAGCGCGTCGCCGAACGCGTCCATCATCAGCGCCTGCGGATAGTCGGTGATGCCGTCGTCGTGCGCGAGCCAGACTTCGCCGATCAGCGGCGACTGCTTCAGCAGCATGTACAGGTATACGCAGTGCTGGTTCGCGCCGTTGTACCAGATCGACTGCGTCGCGTCGCGCTGCACGTTCATCGTTATCGCGACATTGAGTTTCATGGCGGCTCCGGGAAGGGGCGGGCGACGCGCGGCTTACCGCGCGTAGTTTTGCGACTGGCGCGGCACATAGCCGGTCAGGCGCCACGGGTTGCGCGGCCGAGGGGCGAGTGTTGCACTCATGTCGTCGGGTTCCGGGGCGGGCGGCGCGTCACGCGTCGCGATAGAGGGTGGCGATCGCGTCCGTATAGGCGGCGACGTTCTCGGGGTTGTAGATGCTCACGGAGCTGAGCACGTGCTTCGACTGCTCGCGGTACGCTTCCAGGTTCGCGTCGTGCTCGGCGAACGCCTGCAGCAGCGCGCGGCCGCCGGCCTGGCAGTCGAAGTCCGGATAGAAATAACCGGCCTTGCCGAGGAACGGCGAGTTGTGGATCAGCGGGTAGTCGCCGTACAGCAGCTCGTAGTACAGGTAGTTCTGCGCGTTTTCCCACGTGTGCGACACCACCGCATCGCCGTACGCGGCCATGAACTCGTACACCGCATAGCGGCTCTCGAACGTCGTGATCCCGTGGTTCACGATGTCGAGGCTCTTCGCGAAATGGACGAACGTCGCATGTTCCTTCAGGTGCAGCGTGTTGCACACGCGCACGAACTCGAGGAAATCAGGCTTGGCCCGATACGCTTCCTCGGCCACCAGCATCGGGATGACGCTCGTCTTCACCATGCAGATGTTCGGTTCGAACATCGTCACGCGCCAGCGCGGCTTGCCGGGCTCATAGCCGAACGACAGCCCGGCGCCGAGCGTCGCACGCGCCTTGTCGAACAGCATCGGATGCCAGATGTGCGGGACGATCGTGACGGGCGCGCGCAGGCCCGTCTGGTAATAGTGCAGGCACGAGCGCTCGAATTCGGGGATCGTCCATACGGCATCGTACGGCGCGCCCGAGAACAGGAAACCCGATGGCTTGTTGAACATCGCGCGTTCGATGTCGATCACGTAGTCGTTGCCGACCCGCATCGTGACGACCTTGCCGCCGCGCTCGCGGAACGCATGCAGGTAGTCCGCGCCGAACTGCGCGCTCATTTCGATCAGCACGTCGCAGCGCTGCAGCGCTTCGTCCATCGACAGCAGCGGCACATCCCATTCGCCGAGCATCATCTGCGGATCGGCGACCTGTTCGCCGCCGTTCACCATCACGGCTTCCGCGACGAGCGGCGACTGGCGCAGCAGCAGGATCAGCAGCAGGCAGTTCTGGAAGATGCCGTTTTCCCACAGCGACTGGCCGGCGCCGCGCACGAACAGCGATACGCCGACGACGAGACGCTTGCCCTCGCCGGGCGCTTGACGGGCATTGGAGTCCGACATGCGTATGCTCCGGTTCAGGCGACCAGACGCGAGATGAACGCGTCGAGGTTCGCGGGGTTGTCGATCGAGACCGACTGCAGCAGCCGGCCGGCCTTCGCGCGGTAGTCGTCGAGGCGTTCGTCGTGGTGCAGCCACGCTTCGAGCAGCGCGCGGCCGCCCGCGGCGGAATCGAAGTCCGGGTAGTAATAGCCGGCGTCGCCGATCAGCGTCGAGTTGTGGATCAGCGGATAGCCGCCGTACAGCACGTCGTAATACAGGTAGTTCTGCCCGTTTTCCCAGTGGTGCGATACGACCGCATCCGCGTGGCGCGCCATGAAGCCCGGCAGGTCGAGGCGCGGCTCGAAGGTCGCCTTGTGCTGGCGCACGAGATCGAGGCTGTTCGCGAAGTGCACGAAGGTCGGATGCTCCTTCATGTGCAACGCGTTCACGACGAACATGTGTTGCACCGCGTCCGGGCGCGCACGGTAGAACGCGTCGCACGCGAGCATCGGGTAGTGGCAGGACTTGGCGACCGAGATGTTCGGTTCGAGCATCGCGAGGCGCCACGGGCGCTGGCCTGGCCGATAGCCGAACGATGCGCCTTCTCCTGCGAGCGCGGCGATGCGGCGCTCGAGGAAGTACGGCGACCAGATGTGCGGCATCAGGTGTACCGGCGCGCGCAGGATGGTCTGCAGCATCGGTGCCGCGGTCTTGTCGTATTGCGGCAGCAGCCACACTTCGTCGAACGGCGCGCCGTTGAAGACGTGCCCCGACGGTTTGCCGAAGATCGGGGTTTCGCACAGGCCGGCATATACGTGCCCGCAGAAGAACGCGGCGATTTTCTTGCCGAGCGCCTTCATGTGCCTGAGCCATTCCACCGGCAGCTGCGCGCCCATTTCGATCACGACGTCGAGTTCGTGCGTGACGTCGGCGGGCTTCACGAGCGGGATGTCGAGGCCGTCGAGTTCGAGGCCGGCCGGCAGTGCGTTGGCGTCGCCGCCGTTCAGGAAGTAGACGGGGCCGACGCGATCCGAGCGCTTGAGCATCATCGCGAGGAACGCGATGTTCTGGTGTATGCCGTTTTCCCAGATCGCCTGGCCGTCGCGCGCAAACAGCGAGATGCCGACAGCCGGCCGTTGCTTGCGGGTGCCGCCCGAGGCGGCTTCATTGATGTCCGTCACCGGTTGGTTTCCTCTGCGGCGTCGTGCGTCCGGGCATCGCGTCGAGCGTCGGGCCTGGAAGCGGCGCGCCGTGGATTGTCATGGTTGCAGTTGCGCCGGTGCGCCGCGGCGGGCGAATCGGGCGGCCTGGTTCGCGAGGGCGGCGGCCGGTTTCCGGCATGTCATCGGGCACGCCTGGCACGGCGCGCGATGCGGGCAGGTTGCCCCGGCGACTGTCTGCGGCGATTGTGGCATGGAAACCGCCGGTTTTGGCGGGACGTGACGAACTTTGACATAGCCACCGGCCAACGTGAGCGGGGCGCCGGCGAAGCGGCGCCCGGGTTGTCCGGCGGAGGTCGGGTGCGGGCTCGGCGCGGCGCTGGCGGCCTGCCGGATCGGGGCGCCGCGCGCGGCGGCGGCCCGCTCAGTGCTGCAGGCGGATTTCGACGCGGCGGTTGCTGGCGCGGCCTTCGGGCGTTGCGTTGGACGCGACCGGATCGGCCTTGCCGCGGCCCGTGACCGTCAGCGAGTCGGTCTTCAGGCCGTGCGCCTTCAGGTACGCCGCGACGGATTCGGCGCGGCGCTTCGACAGCGCGAGGTTGTAGTCGTCGCTGCCCACCGAATCCGTAAAGCCGGTGACGCTCACCTGCGAGTACGCGTGGTCTGCGCGCTCGCTCAGCAACCGGTCGAGCGATTCGCGCGCGGTCGGGGCGAGCGTCGCGTGGTCGGTCGCGAACAGCGCGTCGCCCGACAGGTTCACCTGTTCGACGACGGCCGCCGCCGGCGCTTCGGCCGACGCTGCTTCGGCCGGTGCGGCGCCGCACTGGAACACGAGCGTCGCGGGATCGGATTTGTCGCGCAGCGCGCGGGCCGAGTCGACGGCGCGCACGGGCGCTTCGCCGCAAATCTTGCGGGCGGCCTTCATGCAGGTCTGCGGGCCCGACAGCAGGCCGTGGCAGTCCACCTGGAAGGTGCGCACGCCGTCGCGCGGCTGCAGTTCGGAGGCGCTGAAGGTCGGGCCGGATGCGGTCGAGCACGCGGCGAGAGCCGTTGCGGAAAGCGCGAGCGCAAGAGCGAGTTTGTTCACGGTTACATCCTCAAAGCTTGGGTTGACTGAAGCCCGCCACGGGTGGCGCGGCGGGCTCGTCCGGCCGTCGGGGCCGCCGCGGGCCGTCCGGCTGGCGAGCCGGGCGGCGCTGGCGGCGCGACGCGTTACTTCCACTGGTACAGCATGCCGGCGCCGATCACCTTCTGACCGCCGCTGAAGCCGCCGTTGATCGACGCCTTCAGGTTCTCCGTGATGCGGGCCTGCATGTTGACCGCCATCGCCTTCTGGCCGAGGAAGGTCGACGTGCCGATACCCATCCCGAAGTTGGCGTCGCGATCGAGCTGCGGGATCGACGCCATCGCGCCGACGGCCGCAATACCCTGCTTCGCCATCTGGTCGGTCTGCTGCAACTGCGAGCCCAGCGAGTTGATCTGCGCCTGCTGGCCCGACAGTGCCGTCGACAGCGTCGTCTGCACCTGCGTCAGCTGGTTCACGTTCACCGCGTCGGTGCCTTGCGTACCCGGCGCGACGTTCGTGATCTGGCGCTGCTGCTGGTCGCTGCCGACCGACACCACGTTCGAGCGGCCGCCGTCGTTGGAGCCTGCGCCGATCGCCACCGAGTTCGAACCTGCGGTGACGATCGGAAGATCGTTGCCCTTGCCGTTCAGGTCGGCGGCGACGCCGTTGTTGTTGACGGCGCGCGTCGTGTTGTTGTTGATCGTCGTCGACAGCGAGTTCAACGTGTTGTTGATGTTGTTCACGCCGGTTGACAGCGAGGCCACGTTGCTGTTCGTCGTGCTCAGGCCGGTGGACAGCGAGCCGATACCGGTCGACGTCGACGTCGACAGCGAGTTGACGTTGCTGTTCGTCGTGCTCAGGCCCGTCGACAGCGAGTTGATCGCGGTCGAGGTCGACGTGGACAGCGACGTCACCGAGCTGTTCGTGCTGCTCAGGCCGGTGGACAGCGAGTTGATGCCCGTCGACAGCGATGCGACGTTCGACGCGGTCGACGTCGACAGGGTGTTGATCGCGTTGTTCGTCGCGTTCAACTGGCTGCCGTTGATCGCGTCCGTGCTGCTGGCCGAGATCCGGCCGGCGGCGACGTTCGTGATCTGGCGTTCCTGGCCCGGTGCGCCGACGCTGACCACGCCAACCGGCGCGTTGCCTGCGAAGGGGTACGTGACGCCGCCGATCGTGGCGCTCGAGGTGCCGACTGCCGCGGCGGTGACCGAGTTGGCGCCGAGTGCGATCGAGTTCGCGACGTTCGCTTGCGCGTTCGTGCCGAAGGCGAGCGCGTCGGCGGCCGTGGCCTTGGCAGCCGAGCCGTAGGCTTGCGCGCCGGTGGCGCTTGCCGTGGCCTGGTTGCCGAGCGCGATCGTGTTGTCCGCGGTGGCCTGGTTCGAGCTGCCGAGGGCGAGCGCGCTGGCGCCGTTTGCCGTGTTCGCGTTGCCGAGCGCCACTGCGCCGTTGCCGGTCGCCGTGTCGTTCGCGCCCATCGCCACCGCGCCGGTACCCGTTGCGATGCTCGGGTCGCCGATCGCCACCGCGCCGTCGCCGCTAGCCGTGTTGCCGGAGCCGATCGACACGGCCTTGCCGCCCGTTGCCGATGCGTTCTGGCCGATCGCGACCGCGCCTGCCGACTGCGCGTTCGAGCCGTCGCCGACTGCGACGCTGCTCGCGCCGGCTGCGCTGGCGTTCACGCCGGCCGCGAGGGCGTTGGTGCCCGTTGCGCCGTCGTTGGCGTAGTTGCTTTGCTGCACGCCGTTGTCGTTGACGCTGTAGTAGTGCGTCTTCGCGGCGTTGATCGCGGTCGAGGTCGAGGTCGACAGCGACGTCACCGAGCTGTTCGTGCTGCTCAGGCCGGTGGACAGCGAGCCGATGCCGGTCGACGTCGACGTGGACAGCGACAGGATCGTGCTGTTCGTGCTGCTCAGGCCGGTGGACAGTGAGCCGATGCCAGTCGAGGTCGAAGTCGACAGCGAGGTGATCGAGCTGTTGGCCGAGGACAGACCGGTCGACGTCGAGGTCGACAGCGAATCGATCGAGCTGTTGGCCGTCGACAGACCGGTCGACGTCGAGGTCGACAACGACGTGATCGAGCTGTTTGCGGACGACAGGCCCGTGGAGGTCGAGGTCGACAGCGACGTGATCGAGCTGTTGGCCGTCGACAGCCCCGTCGACGTCGAAGTCGACAGCGACGTGATCGAGCTGTTGGCCGACGAGAGGCCCGTGGAGGTCGAGGTCGACAGCGACGTGATCGAGCTGTTGGCCGACGACAGCCCAGTCGAGGTCGAGGTCGACAGCGACGTGATCGAGCTGTTGGCCGTCGACAGACCGGTCGACGTCGAGGTCGAGAGCGAGGTGATCGAGCTGTTGGCCGAGGACAGACCGGTCGAGGTCGAAGTCGACAGCGAGGTGATCGAGCTGTTGGCCGAGGACAGACCCGTCGACGTCGAAGTCGAGAGCGAGGTGATTGAGCTGTTGGCCGAGGACAGACCGGTCGACGTCGAGGTCGACAGCGAATCGATCGAGCTGTTCGCGGACGACAGACCCGTCGACGTCGAAGTCGAGAGCGAGGTGATCGAGCTATTGGCCGACGACAGCCCCGTCGAGGTCGAGGTCGACAGCGACGTGATCGAGCTATTCGCGGACGACAGACCCGTCGACGTCGAAGTCGAGAGCGAGGTGATCGAGCTGTTGGCCGACGACAGGCCGGTCGAGGTGGAAGTCGACAGCGAGGTGATCGAGCTATTCGCCGACGACAGCCCCGTCGACGTCGAGGTCGACAGTGACGTGATCGAGCTATTCGCGGACGACAGACCCGTCGACGTGGAAGTCGACAGCGAGGTGATCGAGCTGTTCGCCGACGACAGCCCCGTCGACGTCGAAGTCGACAGCGACGTGATCGAGCTATTGGCTGACGACAGGCCCGTCGAGGTCGAGGTCGAGAGCGAGGTGATCGAGCTGTTGGCCGACGAGAGGCCCGTCGACGTCGAAGTCGACAGCGACGTGATCGAGCTATTCGCGGACGACAGACCCGTCGACGTGGAAGTCGACAGCGAGGTGATCGAGCTGTTCGCCGACGACAGCCCCGTCGACGTCGAAGTCGACAGCGAATCGATCGAGCTATTGGCCGACGAGAGACCCGTCGACGTCGAGGTCGAGAGCGAGGTGATCGAGCTGTTGGCCGTCGACAGCCCCGTCGACGTCGAAGTCGACAGCGAATCGATCGAGCTATTGGCCGACGAGAGACCCGTCGACGTCGAGGTCGAGAGCGAGGTGATCGAGCTGTTGGCCGTCGACAGCCCCGTCGACGTCGAAGTCGAGAGCGACGTGATCGAGCTGTTCGCCGAGGACAGACCGGTCGAGGTCGAGGTGGACAGCGACGTAATCGAGCTATTAGCCGAGGACAGGCCGGTCGAGGTCGAGGTCGAGAGCGACGTGATCGAGCTATTCGCGGACGACAGACCCGTCGATGTCGAAGTCGACAGCGAGGTGATCGAGCTATTGGCCGACGACAGACCCGTCGACGTCGAAGTCGAGAGCGACGTGATCGAGCTATTGGCCGACGACAGGCCGGTCGAGGTGGAAGTCGACAGCGAGGTGATCGAGCTGTTGGCCGACGACAGGCCGGTCGAGGTGGAAGTCGACAGCGAGGTGATCGAGCTGTTCGCCGACGACAGCCCCGTCGACGTCGAGGTCGACAGTGACGTGATCGAGCTATTCGCGGACGACAGACCCGTCGACGTCGAAGTCGACAGCGAGGTGATCGAGCTGTTGGCCGAGGACAGACCGGTCGACGTCGAGGTCGAGAGCGAGGTGATCGAGCTGTTAGCCGAGGACAGACCGGTCGAGGTCGAGGTCGAGAGCGACGTGATCGAGCTGTTGGCCGACGAGAGACCGGTCGACGTCGAGGTCGACAGCGAATCGATCGAGCTGTTTGCCGACGACAGACCCGTCGAGGTGGAAGTCGACAACGACGTGATCGAGCTGTTCGCCGACGACAGCCCCGTCGAGGTCGAGGTCGACAGCGACGTGATCGAGCTGTTGGCCGACGAGAGGCCCGTCGACGTCGAGGTCGACAGTGACGTGATCGAGCTATTCGCGGACGACAGCCCCGTCGACGTCGAAGTCGACAGCGAGGTGATCGAGCTATTGGCCGACGACAGACCCGTCGAGGTCGAGGTCGAGAGCGAATCGATCGAGCTGTTGGCCGACGACAGACCCGTGGAGGTCGAGGTGGACAGCGACGTGATCGAGCTGTTGGCGGACGACAAACCCGTGGACGTGGACGTGGACAGGCTTGCGAGTCCCGAGCCGGTAGCCTCGATTGCCTGATTGGTCGCGTAGAGCTGGGAGCCGTTGATGGCGTCCGTGCTGCTTCCGCTGATGCGGCCTGCCGCGACGTTGGTGATCGTCCGCTCGGCGCCCGCGTTGCCTACGCTGACGGTGCTGGTCGGCGACGTACCCGCGAAGCTGTAGGCCGTGCCATTGATGGTCGCACCGGCAGTGCCTACCACCGTTTTCGTGACCGAGTTGCTACCCAGCGCGACGTCGCCGCTTTGCGCACCCGCTACGGCGCTGCTGCCGATGCTGACCGTATCGTTGGCCGAGATTCCCGCGCCGGCCTGATTGCCCATCGCGACGTTGTTGTTCCCGGTGGTGCCCGCACCCGCGTAGGTGCCGAACGCCGAGTTACCGGTGCCGGTCGTCGAGGTTCCGGCGTAGTAACCCGCCGAGGTGTTGTAGGAACCGTTGACATAGGTGCCAGCGCCAACGCCCAGGCCCGCGTTGTAATCGCCGGTTACCGAGATGCCAGCCGTGTTGCCGACGGCCGTGTTGCCGGTGCCGGCCGTGTTCTGACCGGTGGCCGCGCCAACGGCGACGTTGTACGAGCCGCTGCTTCCCTGGCCGGCCGCCGCGCCGATGCTGATGGAGGCATCCGTCGCGGCCGTGGCCTTATCGCCGATGGCGATGCTTTGGGCGCCACCCGCGCTTGCGTTGGTGCCTGCCGCGAGCGAGTTGCGGCCGGTTGCGCCGTCGTTGTTGTAGTTGCCTTGCTGCACGCCGTTGTCGTTGACGCTGTAGTAGTGCGTCTTCGCGGCGTTGATCGCGGTGGAGGTCGACGTGGACAGCGATGTCACCGAGCTGTTCGTGGTGCTCAGTCCGGTGGACAGTGAGCTGATGCCGGTCGAGGTTGAAGTCGACAGCGAGGTGATCGAGCTATTCGCCGAGGACAGACCGGTCGACGTGGAGGTCGAGAGCGAAGCAACCGAGCTGTTGGCCGAACTGATACCGGTGGACAGCGAGTTGATGCCGGTCGAGGTCGACGTGGACAGCGACGTGATCGAGCTATTGGCCGACGACAGGCCGGTCGACGTGGAAGTCGAGAGCGAAGCAACCGAGCTGTTGGCCGAGCTGATGCCGGTGGACAGCGAATTGATGCCGGTCGACGTCGAGGTCGACAGCGAACCAATCGAGCTGTTAGCCGAGGACAGGCCGGTCGAGGTCGAGGTCGACAACGAGGTGATCGAGCTGTTTGCGGACGACAGACCCGTCGACGTCGAGGTCGACAGCGACGTGATCGAGCTGTTTGCCGACGACAGGCCGGTCGAGGTCGAGGTCGACAACGAGGTGATCGAGCTGTTTGCCGACGACAGGCCCGTCGAGGTCGAAGTCGACAACGACGTGATGGAACTGTTCGCGGACGACAGGCCCGTCGAAGTCGAAGTCGACAACGACGTGATCGAGCTGTTGGCCGTCGACAGGCCCGTCGAGGTGGAGGTCGAGAGCGATGTGATCGAGCTGTTTGCGGACGACAGACCCGTCGACGTCGAGGTCGACAGCGACGTGATCGAGCTGTTGGCCGACGACAGACCCGTCGAGGTCGAAGTCGACAACGAGGTGATCGAGCTGTTGGCCGACGACAGGCCGGTCGACGTGGAGGTCGACAGCGACGTGATCGAGCTGTTGGCCGTCGACAGGCCCGTCGAAGTCGAAGTCGACAACGAGGTGATCGAGCTGTTCGCGGACGACAGGCCCGTCGAGGTCGAAGTCGACAACGACGTGATCGAGCTGTTGGCCGTCGACAGGCCCGTCGAAGTCGAAGTCGACAACGAGGTGATCGAGCTGTTCGCCGACGAGAGGCCCGTCGAGGTCGACGTGGACAGCGACGTGATCGAGCTGTTCGCCGAAGAGAGGCCCGTCGAGGTTGAGGTCGACAGCGACGTGATCGAGCTGTTGGCCGTCGACAGGCCGGTCGACGTCGAGGTCGACAACGACGTGATCGAGCTGTTTGCCGACGACAGGCCCGTCGAGGTCGAAGTCGACAACGACGTGATCGAGCTGTTGGCCGTCGACAGGCCCGTCGAAGTCGAAGTCGACAACGAGGTGATCGAGCTGTTCGCCGACGAGAGGCCCGTCGAGGTCGAGGTGGACAGCGACGTGATCGAGCTGTTCGCGGACGACAGACCCGTCGACGTCGAGGTCGACAACGACGTGATCGAGCTGTTCGCAGACGACAGACCCGTCGACGTCGAGGTCGACAACGACGTGATCGAGCTGTTCGCAGACGACAGACCCGTCGACGTCGAGGTCGACAACGACGTGATCGAGCTGTTTGCCGACGACAGGCCCGTCGAGGTCGAGGTCGACAACGACGTGATCGAGCTGTTTGCCGACGACAGGCCCGTCGACGTCGAGGTCGACAACGACGTGATCGAGCTGTTAGCCGACGACAGACCCGTCGAGCTCGAAGTCGACAACGACGTGATCGAGCTGTTCGCGGACGAGAGGCCGGTCGAGGTCGACGTGGACAACGACGTGATCGAGCTGTTTGCCGACGACAGGCCGGTCGAGGTCGAGGTCGACAGCGACGTGATCGAGCTGTTGGCCGTCGACAGGCCCGTCGACGTCGAAGTGGACAGCGACGAAATGGCGCTGGTCGCTGTATTAACCTGTTCGGCGACCGAATAGAGCTGGCTGCCGTTGATCGCGTCGGTGCTGGTCGACGTTACCTGACCGGCGGCGACATTGGTGATTTGTCGCTCGTTGTTGTGGCTACCGACGCTAACGGTGCCGACCGGTGACGTGCCGGCAAATCCGCCGAACGTGACGCCGCCGACGGTCGCGCTGCTCGTGGCAACGGCCGGGGCCGTCTGCGAGCCGGCGCCGAGTGCAACGGAATTATTGGTGCCGGCGATGGCGCCCATGCCGATGGCGACGGCGTCGGTGCCGGTCGCGGTGCTGTCGGCGCCGGTCGAGTTCGCGTGGAAGTACTTGATGCCCTGGCTGTTGATGTTGTCGATCGCCGAGCCGACGCTGTTGGCGGTCGACGTCGTGCCGTTCGAGTTGTACGTGGTGTACGCCGGCGCCGAGACTTTGCCCGTCGTCGGATCGTACGTGGAACCGCCGCCGAGCGCCGACGCCGTGCTGGTGCCGAGGTTGTCCGTCTTGACCGTGACCGTGCTCAGGCCGGTGGACAGCGAGCCGATCGAGCTGTTTGCCGACGAGAGGCCGGTCGAGGTCGACGTGGACAGCGACAGGACCGAGCTGTTGGCCGAACTGATGCCGGTGGACAGCGAGTTGATGCCGGTCGAGGTCGACGTGGACAGCGACGTGATCGAGCTATTGGCGGACGACAGACCGGTCGACGTGGAAGTCGAGAGCGAAGCAACCGAGCTGTTGGCTGAGCTGATACCAGTGGACAGCGAGTTGATGCCGGTTGAGGTCGACGTGGACAACGACGTGATCGAGCTGTTAGCCGACGACAGGCCCGTCGAC
Source organism: Burkholderia sp. Ac-20344 (assembly GCF_017104975.1). Lineage (NCBI taxonomy): Bacteria > Pseudomonadati > Pseudomonadota > Betaproteobacteria > Burkholderiales > Burkholderiaceae > Burkholderia > Burkholderia sp. Ac-20344. The sequence continues at coordinate 11,748 of NZ_JAAGPP010000014.1, read as the reverse complement.
GTGGAAGTCGAGAGCGAGGCAACCGAGCTGTTGGCCGAGCTGATGCCAGTGGACAGCGAATTGATGCCGGTCGAGGTCGAGGTCGACAACGACGTGATCGAGCTATTAGCCGACGACAACCCCGTCGACGTGGAAGTCGACAGCGAAGCAACCGAGCTGTTGGCCGAACTGATACCAGTGGACAGCGAGTTGATGCCGGTCGAGGTCGACGTGGACAGCGAAGTGATCGAGCTATTAGCCGACGACAACCCCGTCGACGTGGAAGTCGACAGCGAAGCAACCGAGCTGTTAGCCGAGCTGATGCCGGTGGACAGCGAGTTGATACCGGTCGAAGTCGACGTGGACAGCGACGTGATCGAGCTATTAGCCGACGACAACCCCGTCGACGTGGAAGTCGAGAGCGAAGCAACCGAGCTGTTGGCCGAACTGATGCCGGTGGACAGCGAGTTGATACCGGTCGAAGTCGACGTGGACAGCGACGCGATCGAGCTGTTAGCCGACGACAGCCCCGTCGACGTCGACGTCGACAGGCTCGTGATGCTCGACGTCGTCGTGCTTGCAACCGCGTAGAGCTGGCTGCCGTTGATGGCGTCGGTGCTGGTCCCGCTGACGAGGCCTGCCGCGACGTTCTGAATGCGGCGTTCCGCATTCGGCTGGCCGACGCTGACAATGCCGCCCGTCGGCGTCGCGGCCTGGTAGGTGCCGAACGTCTGGCCACCGATCGTGGTGCTGCTGACGGCGGTGTTGCCGGCAGTCGTCGCCGACGCGGTGCTGTTCGTCACCGAGCTGCTGCCGAGGGCGATCGAATTCGCGACGTTCGCGGTCGAGCCGACGCCGATGGCGATGGCATTCGAGGCCGACGCATTGGCGTTCTGTGCGAACGCGACCGAGCCGGAACCCGACGCAGTCGAGTTCGAGCCGAAGGCCGTCGCATAGTTGTTCGAGGCCACGGCGGCGGAGCCGACGGCGACCGAACCGGAGGCGCCGCTGGCCGTCGAGCCGTTGCCAAGCGCGATCGCGTCCGCGCCTGTCGCCCGCGTGGTGGCGGCGAAGCTGCCGACGGTGCCGAGCGCAATCGCGCCAATGCCCGTCGCGGTTGCCGAGTTGCCGATTGCAACCGCGCCGTTCGTGCCGGTCGCGTTTGCGGAGCTGCCGATTGCAACCGAGCTGTTGGTCGCCGTGCTGCTGTTGCCCAGTGCGACGGAGCCCGTACCGGTTGCCGAGTTGCCGTTGCCGAGCGCGAGGGCGCCGGAACCGCTCGACGTGTTGTTTGCACCGATCGCCAGCGCACCCGTGCCGGTTGCGCTGTTCGGATCGCCGATCGCAACGGCGCCGTCGCCGTTTGCCACCTGGCCTCGGCCGATAGCGACCGCGCCGCCGCCTGCCGTGGCGCTGTTCGCGGTGGTGCCGGACGAACCGATTGCCACGTTCTGGCCCGTCGCGCCGGAGGTGACACCGTCGCCTTGCGCGATGCCGTACGCGCCATTGACGGTCGCGCCGCGGCCGACTGCGATCCCCGACGTGGCGCTCGATGCGACGGACGACTGCCCGCCGATGGCGATGCCGTCCGACGCAGCCGACTGCGCGCCCTTCGTTGCATTGCTGCCGATTGCGACCGAGCCCGCTCCGGATGCAATGGTGGAATTCGCATACGACAGCGGTGTCGTGCCGTTGCCGCCAGCGCCACCGATCGCGACGGAATTCAGTGCGTTTGCGGTTGAGCCGAAGCCCAGCGCAGTCGAGCCGATACCGCTCGCGGTCGTTTCGAGGCCTGCGGCGGTGCCCCACATGGCGGCTGAGCTGAGGAAGCCCTGAGCGGTGCCGCCCTTGCCGGTTACCTGAGCGTACGTGCCGTAAACCGTCGCGGCGAGGTTGTTGCCGCCGGACGCGTTACAGCCCGTCACGGTCGACCACGTGCCTGAACCGTCGGTGGGATAGGCGTTCGTATCGCCCATCGTCGTTCGACCGGCAGCGGTACTGCCGCTCACGGACGTGCAGCTAGACACCGAGAATTGCCCGAACCCGTTGACGGTTCCGGGTATGTAGGTCGCCGCGCTCGCGAGCGAAGGCATCGCGACCGCCAGCGCCGCGGCGACGGCGACCACGACAGCCGACTTGTTCGGCTTGCCCCGTGCCGAATCGTGTTCCGACGCGGCGACCCACGCGCCAAGGGCTTCGTTCCAGATCGAGCGGTATGTGCGATTCATGTCCTACTGCCTCCAAATGTGCACGCCACACACCGGTCTCTTTTGTTAGAGGAATACTCCGTGCGCTCGCGCGAATCTCAAAATTGATGGGCGGAGTTTATTGGAGGGGGATTTTCTAGATTGACAAAAAGTGATAAATAGCGGGTTTGTAAAGTTAAAGGATGGTTAATGGATGGTGTTTTGACGCGTCGAATAAGAATATGTTTGAAAGGTGAAAGAATGCTTAATGTATGATTCCGGCCTGCGTGTTGATTGGCTATTTTGTGTATAAAAATCAACGAGCTGCGTTTGTTTTGTGCGGAGGATTACACACGAAAGTGGCCAAATGGTAAGACAAATGAAATAGCAAACGTTTGCGAGATGAGTGTTTCTTACAATTATGTAATGATTTTTGGTGCGCTGATTGATAATATGGTCACTATCTTGTTAACTTGTTAATTCATGATTTGTATTTGGATTTTGTGCTTTTTTGTTTGATTATCTTAAAGTCGATTTAATTTGAAATTACGAACATCGGGCTATGCTGATTTGCGCATCTCGTTCGCTGCGAGGGCCCGCGCGACGGGCGTTCCGGGCCGGTTGGCTCGTCGAATTTGTAAAAAAGTGCTACGGGGCGGTGGGCTGGGCCGTCATCATTCTTCTTTCGAATTTGTCCTATTGACTATTTCGTTAATTGTGACAATAGAGCGAGATTCGAAGAGGGGCGAATCCGTCAGGGAGGCGTGACCTGCTTCACCTGCACGTCTGCTGGCGACAGGTTGTTGAAGAGGCCGGCGGACGTCGGCGGCGACGTTCATGAATCGTCAAATCCTGGGTGTGACAATTTGTCCGCACGTGCCGAAGCGCCGAAGAAAAAAGGGCGGGAATAAATGTGTCGGATGCGCCACATCCGGCAGGCGGATGCGGGTCGGTGAGGTCCCTCACCGTATGCGAACGGGCGACTTCGAGCGGGCGGTGGGCAGGACTGTCCAAGTGATGCGGTTCGCCGTGCAAGTGCGACGAACGCGCATCGAGGTTCGAACGGGACGCGGGACGCGGGGCACGGGGCGCGCGGTACGGAACGGATGCGTCGATCGCTGCGTATCGCGCTGCTGCGCACCCGGATGCGGACGATGTGATTGCCCGCGGCCGGATCCGGGCGGAATTCGGCTTCCCCTGGCGTTTCGATCGTCGAGGGGCAATGCCCGGTCGCCCGACGTGACAACCGGGCAACCGGGCCTTTACCCGGAACGGCTTCCTTATTTCTTGAGAAACCGCAGCGCGAGCCGCGCCATGCGCGGCACGAACATCGGGCGCAGCAGGCGCGTGTCGTAGCCGGCCATCCGCCGATCGTTCTCGGCGAGACACAGTTCGATCAGTTCGCGCGGGTTCAGTGCGTCGCCGATGTCGGCGGTGCCGGTCGCGGGGAAGTTCGCGTCACGCGCGACGCCGTCGGAGTCGATGCCGCGCGCGATGCCGATGCGTTCCCGGATCAGATGCACCCACACGGCCGCGACCCGCGCGAAGAACCAGGGCCGGCGCCACCACGGCAGACTGCGCCAGTACCACGCGTACCAGTTCACGAAGAACAGGATATGACGGCCTTCTTCCTGGATCACGGGCTCGAAGGTGTCGACGAGTTCGGGCGGGAAGTAGCCGGAGCGCTGCGCGGAACGGAACAGGCCGAACGCGAAGAAGCTGTCGATGCATTCGCTGAAGCCCGTGACCATCCATGACCACTCGGGATCTTTCGGCGCGGGGTAGGGCGGCTCGGGGGCGAGCCGGATGCCGTATGCCTCGACGAGCTTCGACAGCACGACCTTGTGGCGCGCTTCCTCGCCGCCGTCCATCTCGAGCGCGCTGCGCAGCAGCGGATCGCCGATCGTCGCCGCATAGGTTGCCACGCGGATCGATGCGCGGCCTTCGGTCTGCACCGCGATGTCCCAGATCGGCAGCGACGTGAGCCGTTTGAGTTCGGCGGGCTTGAGGGCGGGCCAGTCGATCACGGCCGGCTTGTACGGGTTGTGTGTGTCGAGCAGCATGCGACAGAACATCTGCTTGTGCGCATCGGAACCGATCCGGACCGGACCTTGCGTCTCGAAGGTCCAGTTGCGCATTGCGTGATCTGCGGCTGCGTGCTCTTCCTGCAGCGTGTCACTCATGGCTGTTGTTATGCGATTGCGGATCGAAAGATTCTTGCATAGCTTCCGTAATCGCGTATTTTCAAGCGGCCATGGGCGCGCCGGCCAGGTGGGGTCACGCGTTCGTGTCGACCCAGAGGCGGCCCCAGCGCGACGCGTAGGCAAGCGCGTGCTCTTCCTCGAAGAAGAAGTCGATCGCGTCGAACGACACGGAGCGCGGCGACGGCCCGCCGCTCGCCCGTTCGATCGTCAGGTTGGCGGCGAACAGCCCGTTCGGCAACCGGGCGGCGGCGGGAGCGACTTCATAGCCCTTGTAGCGGATCGTACGGTTCATGGCGTGCACGGAGAAAGTTCGGACTTTCAGCGTACGAAAACCTGCCGGTTACGTGAACCAATCTTTCGGCCAATGCAAATCACGCGGCGGGCCGAATCGTTATCGGCGCGGGGAGGCGGGGAAGCGGCAACCGGGAAGAGGGATCGGCGTGCACGGCGCGTGGCCGCTCGTCCGAATGTGCGCCGCCCGCGCCGGCGAACAGGGTCGGCCGGGCGCGGGCGGCGGAAGGCGGGGAGATTACTGGTTGGCGATCTTCAGCACGGGCGCGAGCGCGTCGACCGATGCCGCATGCGAGGTCGCACGGTGCGATGCGAACGCGAGCGCGAACTCGGCCGCTTGCGTGCCGACCGTCTCGAGCTGGGCGACGACCTTCGGATCCGAGCAGCTGTCGGCGCTCTCGAAGCGCGTTTCGAGCGTATTCACGGTCGCGCCGAACGGCGTCGGCCAGCCGCGCAGCGCATGCACGATCGAACGCAGCGACGTCAGCACGGTGCCGGCCGCCTGCCAGCCGTAGGCGGTGACGATCAGGCCGACCGCACGCCCGTCGAGATACGGGCGATCGTCCGCGCGCAGTTCCTCGAGCGTGTCGAGCGCGTTCTTCACGAGGCCGGAGACGCCGCCGTGATAGCCGGGCGTCGCGATGATGATTGCGTCGGCCTGGCGCACGGCGTCGATCAGTTCGCGCTGCGCGTCGGTGAGCGTTTTGTGTTCGGGCGCGTAGTGCGGCAGCGTATGCAGGAACGGGCCGTCGAACAGGCGCGTGCGTGCGCCGGCCGCCTGCGCACCGCGCAACGCGAACGACAGCGCGCGTTCGGTCGACGACGCTGCCCGGGTGGTACCGCCAATGCCGACGACGAACGGGCGGCGGTGTTGATCGAATGCAGTCAAGGGGCGCTCCTTGGGGATGGCTTGCCCGGCTAAGCACAGGCTTAAAACCAGATGGTAACGACCCCGCCGCCACTCTGAAAACGACTTTTCGTTCTATCGATATGCCGCGCGGCAGGGGCAATCGTGTGCGCGGCCGCCCAGATCGATAGCAGAAATGCTTGGTTGGGACGGCGGGCCGTGGTCGATAAGATGGGCCCGTCTCCTCCTTGATGTCTCTACTGACATGGGTTGGCCCCGCCGCGCGGATGCAGGCGGGGCTTTTTTTCGTCCCGGTCGGAAAAAAGGGGCGCGATGCGCCGGGCCTTGCCCGTTACTCGAACACCGGCCGGAAGAAGCTGCGCTCGTAGCTGACGATGCAGCGCGTTTCCTCGGCATAGCGGAACGCGGCCTGGCAGGCCGGATCGTCCATCGAGCGTTCGCGGTAGCGCTCGTATTCGGCGAGGCTCGGGAACGAGAACATCGCAAGCGCGATGTTGTTCGCCCCTTCGGACGGCAGGAAGTAGCCGTGATGCGTGCCGCCGAACTGTTCGACGAGCGGAATCCACATCTTGCCGTAGGTTTCGAACTGGTCGAGCTTGTACGGATCGATGACGTAGCGAAGGAAGCAGGTGATCATGAGCGCGCTCGGTGCGGGGAGGATCCGGCGAGTCTGGAGGGCGTCGCCGCATGTGTCAACGACACGCGTGTCGGCATGCGATACCGTCGCGAACGGCATTGCTTGCGCGCACAACGATCGGCCCGGTTTCACGCATCGGTAACGACGTAAACAGAGCCGCGGCACGCATCGGTGTCGCCGTCTCTCCACACGCGTTTCCCCCAAACTTTTACGACATTTTTTCTTGCGAGGGCTACCGGCGCGCTCATAGACTTCGGGCATCCCAACCACGGAGCATGGCAATGTCGATACCCTGGAACGCGATCGCCGAACACACGCCTGCCGCGCCGCCCGTCGTGTGCGCCGATCGGGTGATCGTGCGGCGTTTCGATCCGGCCTTCGACAGCTATGCGCAACTCACGCCGATGCTGCATCGCGCGTTCGCGCGGCTCGGTGCGATGGGACTCAACTGCACGTGCGTCGACCAGAGCGAGGACGTCACGCGCCGCCGCGCGGAAGCGGGCGAGTGCTACGTCGCCGTATGCGGCGGGCGCGTGATCGGCACGGCCACGCTGTATGCGACCGATCCGTCGTCGGCGTGCTCGCTGTACCGGCGCGAAGGTGTCGCGAGCGTGCGGCAGGTGGCGGTGGACCCGGATTGCCAGAGCCGCGGGATCGGCGCGCTGTTGCTGTCGTTCGCCGAGCAGTGGGCCGCGTCGCGCGGCTATACGCTGCTCGCACTCGATACGCCGCATCCCGCTTCGCACCTGTTGGCGTTCTACGGCGCGCAGGGTTTCGACGTCGTCGACGTGATGCGCTTCGACGGCAAGCGCTACGACAGCGCGATCCTCTGCAAGCGGCCCGTCGCGCAGGTCGCGCGCCGCGTGTCGCCTGCGTCGCGCATGGCCGCGCGCGTGGCGGCAGTGCGGCGTCTTGCTCATGCGTTGCCGTCGCGCGTGGCCACGCTGGCCCGGCGCGACCTGTGCGACCTGCGTGTGCGACGTGGCGCAGGTTGGGCGGCGCGACGCGCGGCTGGCGCCGCGAGCTGTCGCTCGTCGCCGTGGCGCCCGCGTCAGCACGGGCGCTACACGTTCGGCTGAACGCCGCGCCCAAGTTGCTTTTCCTGTTTTGCCGCGTAAACGCCATGTGAGCGGAGTGTGGCGCTCCCGCTCGTGTACGGCCCTTGAGACACCCCCGCCGCGCTGCGGCGAAACCGACGTTTACGCGCTTTTTATGCCCCGACGCGATCGTTTGCCGCGATCTTCACGCGAACCTTCATAAGATCGTTGCGTGGAAACGGAAGCCGCATGCCACGATCCAGTGGATCGCCGCGCTGCGCGGCCAGGTCGAAGCGCCCGCGCGGCGTTAATCGTCGCGGCCGCGCGTATCGCCGCTGCCTTTCGCGAGGCGCCATGCAATCGTGCCGAGCATGCCGACCGCGACGACCAGCGCGCCCCACAGCACGTAGCGGCGTGTCGCGTCCGTATCGGCGGCCGGCGCGACCGCCGATACCGGCAACGCTGCGCCGACGCGCGCAGGCCGCACTTCGGGCGCCATGCCGACCAGCAATGTGTCGCGGTTCACGGCCGACGACACGAGCGATGCGTCGCCGACACCGAGCGTAAACGGCGGCGTGCCGCGCGCGACGAACGTCAGTGCGGCCGGATGCCAGCCGATCGCGACGGCCGGCTGGCCCCCACCGAATCCGCCGTTGCGCATGTCGACGACGATCCGCCACGCGCGATCCGTGTTCGCCGCGAACTCGAGCGGCGGATTGCGCTGCTCGCCGGCCTTGCCCTGCAGCCGGAACAGCACGGCGCCCGCGACGTCGCGCCACGGCGCCTGCGCGTCGGCGCGGCTCTGCAACGCCGCACGCGCGACGGTGTTCGGCTGTGGCAGGTCGATGCGTACGCGGTCGACCGGATACGTGCCGTCGGTGTCGAACAGATACTCGCCGGGCGTGCCGCCGGCCCGCACGCGCACGGCGTCGCGCCATTGGCGCGGCACGGACGCGGTGTCGGTCCCGCGTGCGTTGCGCGGATGCGTCTCGACATCGATCGACGCGATCGCGGGTGTGCCGTCGAGCCAGTCGAGCCGCAGGTAGCGCGGCGCGGCGCCTTCGAGCGCGATGCGTTCCTGCACCAGCATGTCGTCGCCGTGGCCGACCTTCAGCAACTGTGTGCTGCCGAGCAGCCGCCAGCTGCGCAGGTCGTCGCTGGCTTCGACGGCGACACGCCCCTGGTAGCTGTCGTCGCCGACGTGTACGAGCAACGCGTCGATGTCGCCGTCCGCATGCGACAGGTCGACGAGATCCGCGCCGTGCTTCGCGCGCACCGGTGCGGCGACGCCCGCGCGCAGCGTGCCGTCCGGGCCGACCGTCACGCCGAGCGGCGCGTTGCCGTTGTCGGCGCGGGCGGGCGGCAGCGGAAACCAGTGCACCGGCGTGCGCTCTGGCGGTACGGCGGCCGCGGCGGGCGCGTCGAGCGAATACGGCACCGGCTCGCCCGCGCCGTTGAAGATCCGCACGTCGCCGAGATCGTCGCGCCGGCTCGCCGCATAGACGGGCTGCGGCACGGTGAGCTGGTAATACGCGGCGGCGCCGTCCAGGTCGAGCGAGAAGCGCTGCGCGACGCGCCCGGCACCCGGCGTGCCGTCGGCCGCCGCGAACGACGCGAGCAGGCTCAGTCCGAGCAGGGCGGCGAGTCGTTTCATGGCTGGTCGTCCTGTTGCGTGGCGGCCTTCGGCGGCAGCGGCGAGAAATAGCCGATCAACAGCAGCAGCACGCCGATGCCGATGAACGACACGATGCGCTCGATGCCGGTCACGTGCGACAGGTCGAACAGGAACAGCTTGACGACCGTGAGCGCGAGCAGCGCGGCGCCGACGAACCACAGCGGACGCAGCCCGCGGCGCGTGGCCCAGATCGTGATCGCGAGCGCGCAGAGCGTCCAGTACACGGACACCGACGCCTGCACGAGCGTCGATTCCGCCATCGCGCCGAGTGCGTACGGCACGCCGGCCCAGTGATGCAGCGTGCGCAGCAGGATCGCGTTCAGCCACAGGAACGCGGTCGCACCGGCCGCACTCAGCAGCTCGACGCGATAGGTGCCGAACGCCCAGCCGAGCTTGCGTGCACGCACGAACCACGACGCGGCGAGCGCATAGACGACCGCGAGCACGAGGTCGAGCGGGTTGAGGAGCGGCACGCGCGCCCAGCTTCCGCCGTCCTGCGTGAAGTTCGCGTAGAAGGTCCACACCCACATCGCGACGATCAGCGGCAGCGACGCGAACGCGCACACGCGGGCGATGCCGTCGCGGCGCGTCAGCCACATTCCGGCGAACGCGAACAGGCTCCAGCCGACCATGAACACCTGCTGGATGCCGAACGACGACAGCACGGTGTCGATGTCGTACGCCATGTGGAAGCGTTGATGCAGCGTGCGCAGCATCAGCGCGTTGAACCACAGGAACACGGTTGCGATGGCCACGTAGTCGGCGACGCGCGGATGCCACGCGACGCCGAGCGTCCGCAGTCGGCGCAGCCACACGGCGAACGCAACGAACACCAGGAACTGTGCGACGTCGAGCGGGTTGAGCAGCGGCAGCCAGAAGAGCGGCGCCGCGTTGCCGTCGCTGATCACGCTGGCGATGCTCCACAGCCACAGCAGCGCGGCGAGCGGCGCCGCGCCCCACACCTGGTACGCACGCGGGAATGCCGCGACGGGCCAGCGCAGGCGCGAACCGGGGCCCGACACCAGCAGGAGCAGAGCGCCGAAACCATAGGCCCATGCGCTCCAGCTCCACGCGCCTTCGGGCACGAACGCGCGCAGGCGCCAGAAGCCTTCGAGCGACAGCAGCCCGCACAGGGTCCAGAACATCAGCGTATGCAGCGGCGCGACGATACCTGCGGCGATGGCTTGCACGAGGCCGGGCGCTGGGCCGTTCGCGGGCTCGACGCCTGCCGCGCCGCGCGACTGGCGCCACAGCAGCGCAAGGCCTGCGCCGACGGCGACGGGCCACGCGAACGCGCCCATCCCCGACAGCGGCGCTTCGTGCGCATCGAACGCACGCAGCGCGAGCAGCGCCAGCACAGGCGTCAATGCGAGCGCGGGCCATTCGGCGAGCGGCCATGCAAGGCGGCGGCGCGCGACATGCGCGAGCCACGCGGTGCCGGCTGCGAACAGCGCGGTCGTATCGACGACGAAGCGGTCGGCATGCAGGTCGACGTGACGGCTCGCGTAGACGAGGATCTCGTGCAGCCCGCCGCTGACCCACCACAGCAGCCCCCACGCGGCTGCCGCGGCACCGATCTCGGGCATCCACGCGTGCCAGGCGCGCGCTTCGCCGCGCCCGTGCAGCCACCAGCCGGTGAACAGGCCGGCGAGCGCGATCAGCAGCATCGCGATGGTCGGGCCGTTGAGCACGGGCAGCGCGGTGGCGTCGGCCGGCCCGAGCAGGCTCGTGAAGAACGCGCCGGCCGCGGCAACCTGCATCAGCAGCCCGAAGCCGAACCGCAGCATGCGCTTCTCGCGCACGCCGAGCCAGACGACGGCCGCGCCTTCGATCGCCCACGCGGCGCTGGTCGTCGGGCCCGAGAACGCGAGCGGTACCGCCAGCGTCGCGAAGATCACCGCGAGCGCAAGCGTGGATTCGAACAGCAGCGCGAGGCGGTCGCGGCGCCGCGCGAGCCACGCGGTGACCGCGACGTAGAACGCCGACAGCGCGACGGCGCTCCACGCGAGCCCGAACGGCATGTCCTTCACGAGCGATGCCTGCAGCGCGGTCGCGACGATCGGCGTGCCGAACACGAGCGTGCCGTCCACGTAGTGCCGCAGCGCGAGCTCGCGTTTCACCGCATACAGCAGCGCGATGCCGACATACATCAGGAAGAACAGGATGAGGAACGGCTCGGTGCTCGCGAACAGCGCCGGGCGGTAGGCCGTGACGCCCCACGCCGAGCCGATCGTGAACGTGAACACGAAGCCGAGCAGGTTCAGCGGACGCCAGGCCTTGAACCATGCGATCGCGAAGATGCCTGCGTTCAGTAGTGCGTAGTAGCTGAACAGCGCGACATGGTTGCCCTGGCCGGTCGACAGCAGCACCGGCGCGAGAAAGCCGCCCGCGCTGCCCATGAACGCGAGCGGCAATGCGTTCTGCCGCACCGCGAGGAACGCGCTCAGCGCGCATACCGCGACCATCAGCGGGAACGCGGCGCCGACGGGCAGCAGCGCGTAAAGCTTGGTCGCGGCGAAGATCGTCAGGTACAGGATGCCGACGCCACCGCCCTGGAGCACGAGCCCGTATGTCGCGCGGCGCGCACGCACGCGCCAGCCGATTGCGAGCAGCGCGGCCGCGGCGAGCGCGGTGCCCGCGAGGCGGAATTCGATCGGCAACATGCTGTTGTCGGCCGCGTACTTGAGCAGGAACGCGACACCGAAGAACAGCACGATGATCCCGACGCGCACGACCGTGTTGCCACCGAGCAGCCAGTCGCGTGCGGCGCGGAATGCACGCTCGGCGATGCCGGGCTCGCGCGGTTTGGGCGGTGCGGGGGGGATCGACGGCGCGGGGGCCGGAGCGGCAGGCGTTTCGCTCGTGCGGGGG